>JACZQQ010000007.1 GCA_022545645.1 Acidobacteriota bacterium
CACCTTCGGGGCTCCGGAGGTCGTACTCGGTCAAAGATTCGGCACCTGAGGTGCCTCCCACATTCAACTTAGCTCCAAGTTTGTTGCTCATAGTTGAAGGTCGGCAAGTCTAGCTGCGATCTAGGAGGCTCGAAAAACATCAGTTCCTTTTTCCCACTTCATCTTCTCCTCCACGACCGGCAGCAGCAGGGATCAACTCAATTCTGGGTATGAAAACATTGATCAGAACGGCTGAGACGATGTGCATGACAGCCACCGCAGCAAAGACGGGCAGATAAGAATAGTGATCGATGGTCCAGCCCACCATCGCATTGAAAGCCATTCCCCCAAAACTGCCCACCGCTCCGTACAACCCCCACACGGTGGCCACATCCCGGGCCGGGAACAAATCAGCGGGCAAGGTGAAGAGGCTCGAGGCCTTGAATTGAATGGCGAACATCGCTCCCCCGATCAAGGCTATGGCCAGCACTGGAGACTCGGCCATTACCGCCGGCAAGGCCAGGGGCACCATCAGAGCACCCACCCAGATGACCCATTTACGAGCTGCGTTGACACTCATGCCGCGCCGGATCAAGTCCTGTCCCGACCAGCCACCGGCCAGACTTCCCACATCGGCAGCCAGAAACGGAATCCAGGCAAAAAGTCCAATCTCGATAATATTGAAACCCCTCTCCGAGGCCAGATAGAGGGGCACCCAGAATACAAAAAAATAAAAGGCGCCGTCAGAGACAAAACGACTCAGCATGAGTCCCCACACTTCCCGGTAGCGGAGAAAATCTCTCAGGCGCGGCCGAACACTTCCTTCCGTCTTCACGGCCACTCAGAATCAGTTCCAGTTCGCGGCGGGACAAATTCGGATGGGCTTCGGGAGGATGGTACATCCGCTGCCACCACCACACCCAAACAAAACCCAGTAGTCCCGGTATGATGAATGCCGCCCGCCAGCCCAGGTAATAAATGATAAGGCCGAGCAAGGGAGGCGACAAGACCGCCCCCAGGCCCGGACCCACCGTGAGTATGCCGACTGCCATGGAACGCTCGGCCCGGGGAAACCATTCGGCAATGGCCTTGAGGGCGGCTGGGAAATTGGCGGCTTCCCCGAATCCCAGTAGACCCCGCAGGCTAAAAAAGCTCACAAATCCGCGGCCCAGAACATGAAGCATTCCCGCGATACTCCATACCACGACGGCCAGGTTGAATCCTCTTTTGGTGCCCAGGCGGTCAATGATCGGACCGGAGAGCAATTGCCCCAGCGCATAGGTAAACAGGAATGCTGAGGTGATCCATCCGTACTGGGTGTTGCTGATGGAAAATTCCTTCATCAGCGAGGGCGCTGCGATCGACAAGGCCTGGCGGTCCAGATAATTGATGGTGGTGATCACACAGAGCATGATCGCGATGCGCCAGCGTATATCCAGGCGAGACAGCATTATCGAGCCCTTTCTAGGAGCTGAAATGGGGGAGAACGTGTTGGCCCAGAAGGGTGACGCTGCGCTCGATCAGTTCCAGGGGCATATTGCCCATGCTGACCCTCAGGTTGAAGTGAGTCACTCCCGCCTTCTGATATTTGCGAATGCTTTCCAGGCAGGTCTCGGGAGAACCCACGAAGACGATTTCATCTCCCACGGCCTCAAAAAGGTCGGTTTGAGGATCGATTGCGTTTCCCCGACTATCCTGAATCAGTCCCATCCGCCCGTAAAAGTTGAGCACCTCGCTGACATATTTCTTGCCCTCTTGTCTGGCCTGTTCATCGGTTTCTGCAACAAAGGTCGTACGGTTGATGGCCACAGTAGCGCTTCCCGGGTCCCGGCCCTGAGCCAGCAGCAACTCCCGGTAACGATGAGCCTGTTTTTTGATGACCTCAAAATGAAATTGGGTGGCTCCGTACCAGGCGTCTCCCAGCTTGGCAGCACGTTCTACGGAGCGGCGAATCCTGCCCCCCACCCAGATGGGAGGACCTCCCGGTTGGACGGGTCCTGGATAGACCTTGCCCTTCACGTTGAAGTGCTTACCCTGGAACTCCTCTTCACCCGCCCAGAGTTTCTTGAGGAGAACCATGGCCTCGTCCATACGGGAAGCGGCTTCTTCCGGAGGAATGCCGTACCTCTTCATCACGGTCGGGTGTCCGACTCCCACACCCAGAATGAAACGCCCTGCCGAGATCTGATCCAGCATGGCCGCATCGTAGGCCAATCTGAGTGGATTCCAAACGGGCAAAAGTGTGACTCCGGTCCCCAGTCGTAAACGGGTACCTCTGGCTAAGGCGGACAGGACCAAAAGGGGCGAGGGCACGTGCCCCGACTCCGCGGAACGTGGACGGTTCTCCCCCGCCCACACCGAATCAAACCCGTACTGCTCGGCTCGTTTGGCCAAGCCGACATAGTCGTCGAGAAGGCGATCCAGAGGCTTCGAGGTGCTCCAAAAATCAAGCGCTAAACCAAATTTGACACTCATACCTTTGGCTCTTGTCCGTAGGGCCGTTTCAAATATTTCCCTCGAGGCTCACCGAGAACCTTGCCCTCCTGACAGATGAGTTCTCCCCTTAAAAAAGTGCTTTTCACTCGTCCCTTGAGTTCGATGCCCTCAAAGGGGGTGTAGCCCTGGGCCGAGGAGGATTCGGCGGCTCGCACCACAAAGGTTTCCTCAGGATCCAGAAGAACCAGATCGGCGTCAAAGCCGACGGCGATGTCTCCTTTGGTGAGCAGACCAAAGCGCCGGGCCGGATTCCAGCACAGCAATTGAGCCATCTGATGGTGAGACATTCCCCGTTTGCTGCCCTCACTGAAAACACCCGAGAGAAGGTACTCCGTCCCACCGAAACCCGCCTTGGCCAGGAAGATATCCTCTGGATTTGCGTCATTCACTTTCTGCTCGGCCGAGCAGCAGGCATGATCGCTAACGATCCAATCCACTTTCCCCTCCAATACCTTCTCCCAGAGATACTCCACGTCTTCTCGGGGACGGATGGGAGGATTGACCTTGGCGTAAGCAGCAGCGGGCGCATCGATGTCCAGGAGCAGGTGTCCCACCGTGACTTCCCGCCGGAAATTGATGTGTGGAAACACCTCCTGCATCATCAGAGCCGCTTCGAAGGCTTTACGGGATGAGAGGTGAAGCAGGTTGATATTGGCGCACTCCGTTTCATGGGCCAGATAGGAGGCAATGAAAATAGCCAGGCCTTCGGAGTGCTGGGGCCGGGCGGCGTTGTAGGCGGCCAGGCCGGTCAAGGTACCGGCCTCCTCCACCAACCTGGTATAGGCATTCATGATTTCGGCCGTTTCGCAGTGCAGACTGAGGCTGAGATAGTCCTTGATCTCCGGCTGCTGACGGGTCACCTCCTGCAGGGCCCGCATAATGAATTCGAAATGGGCCAGATCATATTTTTCGTCTTCCCCGATCATCAAAAAGCTGTTCTGATCCGAGGAGCGCCCATGCAACCCATGGCCCCCGTAAAACATGAAGATCTTAAAAGAGGTGACGCCAAATTCAGTGACCAACTGTCCCAGCTCCTGGATGTGCTGACCCATGATGGGAGCCAGGTGATAGGCATAGTCCACATGAAATCGACCCTCGGAGCGCTGGAGAACTTCAGGGTAGAACTCGCGGTAGGGACCGCCCTTATTCAGGTAATACTTTCCTGTTCTCATGTAGTTGATGCTGGAAGTAACTCCTCCCATTGCAGCCGCGCTGCTCTCAGAAAGCGCATCCTCTTCCAACTCGTTGTAAATCCCCACGTGCATATGACTGTCCACCACTCCCGGAAACCCCAAAAGCTGTCCGCCATCAACCACCTCTGGAGCCTCCTGGGAGGGAATCTCGGGAGCGATGTGAACAAAGGTCCCCTCACGGATGGCCAAATCCAGCAGCTCAACCTCCTCGGTGTTGGGACGAACCACTCGAACGCTCTTGATCAGGGTGTCATAGGGTGGGCGATCACTCATTTCTAGAATCCCGTGTCAAAAATGTGCGTTCTAGCCATCCCCACGGTTCGGGTCAGCCACTCGTGGCGAGCCACCGGCTGCCTCCTACGAGCACAACAGCACGAAAGCACCAACTCACGGCTGTGCCACGGCCACAACACCTGCCTCAGAAAGCTCCTTGATCCGCTGGGGAGTGTAGCCCAGCTCGCCGAGAATGTCGCCTGTGTGCTCTCCAATCTGGGGAGGATTCAGACGCAGGTCAAAATCATGATCCGTCATCTCAATAGGAGTACGGGGCAACTTGCTCACAACCCCATCGGGGAAAACCGTTTCCAGCAGACCAGCCCCCTGGTTGAGCTGGGGATCCTCAAATAAATCCTCAGGGTGGGCAATGGGGGCAAAAGGAATATCCGCTTCTTCACACAATCGGATGACTTCGGCTTTGGAGAGCTGGGAGGTCATGGCCTCGATCTCGGGGATGAGCCACTCCTGTTGTGCGAGCCGGCCACGGTTGCTCTCCAATCTTTCATCCTCCAACCAGTTTTCTCTTTTGAAGGCCTTGCAGAATCGATGCCAGTGTTTGTCACTGGTGATTCCGATAAAGACGGGCTCCCCCGTTTGGGTGTTGAAAATCTGATAGACCGACCAGGTATCCTTGCGGGCGGACATCGGGGGAAGGGGTTCGTCGGACAAAGCAGCGCAGGCCATATGTTGCCCCATGAAAAATGCCGTGGTTTCAAAGAGCCCGCTTTTGATCAATTGTCCCTTCCCGGTCTGCTCTCGCTCACGCAATGCCAGCAGGATCCCGATAACACCAAACAGCGCTCCACCGATATCCACGATGGAAGATCCGGCGCGAAGCGGTTGGCCGGGAGGCCCGGTCATATAGGCCAATCCCCCCATCATCTGGACGATTTCGTCCAAGGCATGACGCTTTTCGTAGGGACCCCGGAGAAAACCTTTCAGAGCGCAATAGATGAGAGTGGGGGCGATCTTGCTCAGTTCCTGGTAACCGTAGCCCAGACGATCCATGGTGCCGGGTCCGAAGTTCTCGATGAGAACATCGACCTGCGGAATCAGCTTCAAGAGGATCTCCCGACCCTCTTCACTCTTGATATTGAGAGCCAGACTCTTCTTGTTGCGGCTGAAAAAGGGGAAAAAACCAAGTCCAAATCCGCGAAGCCTCCGGGTGGGATCCCCCTGAGGAGGTTCGACGTGGATGATGTCGGCTCCCAGGTCGGCCAACACCATTCCACAGGCAGGACCCAGGATGGCATGAGTGAACTCGAGGACTTTAATGCCCTGCAAAGGTAAGGCTTTGATCCGTGACCTGCTCAAAGTTGATAATCTCCATGTTTTTTCAGATAAGGAACCAAGCCCCCCTCATTCAAAATGTCCAGCATGACGGCGGGAATCTTTGCCGTCGGGTAGGTTCGCTGAGCAGTTAGATCGGTGAGCGCACCGGCTTTCAGGTCAATCTCCAACTCGCTTCCGTTTTCAATTTCGTGGGGGCCAATCTCCACAACAGACAAGCCAATGTTGATGGCGTTGCGGTAGAAGATGCGGGCGAAGGAGGAAGCGACAACCGCGGCTACCCCCGCCGCTTTCAAGGCCAGGGGAGCCTGCTCGCGAGAAGAACCGCAGCCAAAGTCTTCTCCGGCCACCACAAAATCGCCTGAATTCATGCGGGTGCGAAAGTCGGGGTCCAGATACTCGAAAACGTGAGAAGCCAATTCGTCGACATCCAATGTTTTGGTGTAGGCACCGGGGATAATCTGGTCCGTATCCACATGATCTCCGTAAAGGTGCACCTTTCCCTTCATGATGAGCTTGCTGTGTTCTCCATGACTTGACCGGGATCGGTGATGACCCCGCACAGGGCGGTGGCAGCCACGACTGCCGGTGAGGCCAGGTAGATTCTGGCATTGGGGTTGCCCATGCGCCCTCGGAAGTTTCGATTGGCTGAGGAGATGACCACTTCCTCATCGCCTGGAACACCCAGATGGGTGCCCACGCAAGGACCGCAACCGGGGGTGACAAAGGTGGCGCCCGCCTGGCTAAGGGTTTCAACGACACCTTCCTGAAGGGCCTGATTGAAGACCTCTCGGGAGGCAGGTGCAATGATCATGCGCACATGGGGAGCGATCGACCGGCCTTTAAGTACCGCTGCTGCAGCCTGGAGATCCTCGAATCTCCCATTGGTGCAGGTGCCGATAAAGGCCATGGTCACGCGCGTTCCCTGGACGTCCTCCAGCGGAACCACCTGATCCGGGGAATGGGGAACACTGATTTGCGGGGACAGGTTGGAGAGGTCAAAGCGCAGCACCTGAGCATAGTGGGCCTGCTTATCGGCCCACACCGGTTCGAACCGGTAAGGCAACTCGAGACCCCGGGGATCCACAATTCCCGCCTTCGCACCCATTTCCACAGACATGCTGGCCAGGGTCATTCGGCCCGCCAGGGTCAAGCCGTCAATGGCTTCACCGGTGTACTCGATGGCCTGGTAGCTGGCTCCACTCAGTCCCAGCTGACCCACCAGAAAGAGAATCACATCTTTGGCTACCGTCCCGGCAGGGAGGCGTCCCGTGAGCTCGATCCTGATGGTTGGAGGGATTTTGAGCCAGGTCTTTCCGGTACGCATCAAGGCCGCCAGATCGGTGGACCCCACGCCCGTGGCAAAGGCCCCCACAGCTCCGTAGGCACAACTGTGTGAATCGGCTCCGATGACGACTTCACCGGGCTGGGCATGTCTGTTCTCCACCATCACCTGGTGACAGATGCCGGCACCGACGTCATAGAGACGGCAACCCTTCTCCTGGGCAAACTCCCGCATCATCCGATGCAGATTACTGATGCGCTGGTTGGGGGCGGGGGCGGCATGATCGATGACCAGAATCACTTTATCCGGTCGCCACAACTCCCCGCCGCCCATTTCCTCAAAAGCTCTAATGGCATAGGGAGCGGTGGCGTCACTGGCCATGATGGCATCGACGGGGACAATGACCAGCTCGTCGGGACGAACCGGCTGGCCCACATGCTGAGAAAGGATTTTTTCAACGGCAGTCTGACTCACGAGAACATCGCCTCACCGTCAACCAGACGGTACATCTTTCCCGGGAGTTGCCTGTCCAGGAATTCCTCCAGTCGAAGGGAGCACTGTGCGACCTTGGCGATGTCAATACCGGTTTCAACACCCATGGAGTGTAAAAGATAGAGGGTATCTTCTGTTGCAATATTACCGGCTGCCCCAGGGATAAAGGGGCACCCCCCCAGCCCGGCCAGGGCAGTGTCAAAATAGGTGACCCCACACTCCAGCGCCGCTACCAGGTTTGCCAGCCCTGCTCCCCGCGTATCGTGCAAATGAAGGATCACGGGCGTGTCCCCCAGCAGAGGGAGCAGTTTGGACAGAAGTTGCTTCACTTGAAGAGGGTTGGCCATCCCGGTGGTATCGGCCAGGGAAAACACATCGATCTCCATGGAAAAGATCTCCTCAGCCATTTTCAGCACGCGCTCAGTGGGGATGGGTCCTTCATAGGCGCAGCCGAAGACACACTGAAGACCCACCCGCAGCTCCATTTTCTCCTGACCTGCCAGGTCGACCATTTCTCTGAGATTCTTCATGGCCTCAAGGAGAGAAACGTTGGTGTTCTTACGACTGTGAGTGTCACTCACAGAAATGGATAGATCCAGATGGTTGATGCCTGCGGCATGAGCCCGCTCCACGCCCTTTTTGTTCAGTGCCAAGGCACTGTAGGTGACACCGGGTTTCTTGCTTATGCTCCGGCACACCTCTTCGGCATCGGCCATCTGAGGCACCCATTTGGGGTGTACAAAAGATGTGACCTGTATTTGCCGAACTCCTGCCTCAGCCAGTGCGTCAATGGTCTCGACCTTGAGGTGGGTGGGTATCGGTTTGCTCTCGACCTGGAATCCATCTCGAGTGGCGACCTCGATAATCGTCACGGTCTCAGGAAGATTCATGGCTCACCCAGGCACGATTCCAGGATAGCATCAACGAGGCACATCCAACAGTTCGGCACCTGAGGTGCCTCCCACATTCCTGAGATGCGTGCCCTCCTCTGTTCGCCCGATCCGACGAACTCACTTAAGCACGAAGTCACGAATGCAAGACTCCCTTGCCTACAGATAGGTCCAACCGCGCACGGTCTGGCCGGGGATCCTCAATGGAAGCCGCTGATCCGCTCCCGTATCCTTGTTGAGGGAAGCCACCGTCTTCTCGGCGGTGCTAACAACCTCTTCCTCATCCCAGATCTGGCACTCTCGATTCCGCATCAAGATCTTACCGGCCACAATAACCGTACTCACCATGTCACTCTCGCCAGACCATACCAGGTTAGAAACGATACGCCGAGCATCGGAATCAGGGCGCAGGTAAGGGCGACGGGTGTCAATAAGGATGCAATCACCGTCCTTGCCCACCTCCAGTGACCCGGTGCGATCCTCCATGAACAGCGCCCAGGCTCCACCCCGGGTAGCCATCTCCATGACCCGTTCGGAATACACGGGCAGACCCTGGGGCCGTCTCACTCCAAGGCGCTGATCCCGGATCCGCTGGGCATAGACGACATAGCGCATCACTCGCCACAAACCGGAGGGAGTCACCATCGAGTCGGTACCCAAGCCGGGTAGGATCCCCACATCCAGATACTTGTCCACCGGAAGTCCTGTCCCGTCTGAGATTCTCAGAGTAGGCACCATACACACTTTCATCCCACGATCCTTCCACAGCTGGTATTCCTGGTCCTGGAGCAGATGCCCCTTGTCTCCTAACACGGTATCATCGAGTACCCCCAGGTCATCCAGATACTCAATCACTCCGCCCTTCCAGCCGATCTCCTCCATGACCATATGGCCGGTATTGCCCGCCAGCTCCATTTCGAACCCGGCACCCATGGCTTCAGCCCCACGCTTGAGTTTGACGATGTCCTCTCCCGACGCGATGTAGGCAACCGCTACCGGGCTGGGCACCACGTTAATGCGTGAAGAGTTCCAGCGGTCGCGTAATCGCTTCACTTCCTGGAGTCCGACTTCGGGATCCTCTCGCGCCTCCTCGGGGACAACGTCGGGGTGATTGACGGTGCCGCGTGCCACGAAAGCTCGCATCCCCGACTCATCGATGGCACGTAACGAACCGTCGATGGATTCCTTGTTGAGATTGGTGAAGTGCTGGTCATGAGTGGCGATGGTGCCCCCCTTAAGCAGGGCCAGCAGGTGCAGACGCACCATGTCGTAGGTACGGCTCTCATCCCAATGGACACTGTCCAGGACCATGCCTCGTACCAGGGATCTCATGCGTGCCTTCATGTCCTGCCGGCTGGGGGGGCTGGACGAAGAGGGTGGATCATCACCCCGGCCTCGGCTGGCAACCTGAACCAGGTGATTGTGTGAATTGATCAAGCCGGGCATCACCACAAACTCTGAAGCGTCTATGGTCTCGCTGCCCTGGAAGGGACAATCCCGGTCCTGGCCCACGCCTACGATTTTCCCATCCTTGATGGCCAGATATCCGCTGGTGTAGACGTGCCGCTCATCGTTCATGGTGATGACATGGGCACCTCGAATCAAGATATCGACTGTGCCGCTGGCACCCTGGACATCCCTGTCCTGAGCAGAAGCGGCAGGAGCAGCCAGCAGTTTCGAGAACTGACCTGCTGCGGTGGCTGAGAACCCGAGGGTGCTCAGGCGACGGAGAAAGGCACGTCGGCCGATGTTCCCCTTCAGGTAATCCTGGACCGCACCTTGAACTTGAATGGAATCACTTGCTTTGGTCTTCATGGGCTTCCCTCCTAGGACTTCCTTCAGTAATGATCCTGAACTTACTCCCCGGACCTAACACAGTCAAGAGAACAACAGGCGTTGCTTGATTTTGATTAAGGCCTGTAGGGGCGCACAGCCGTGCGCCCACACCCCTGCTTCATCAACGGGTTAGAGGGAGTTTAGGGACAGGCTTAAGCCTGTCCCTAAACTCCCTCTAACAAGAAACCTGGGTCAGCCGACTTCCTTAGGTTCAGACAAAACGGCTTCAAAGAGTGCGGAATAATCGCCGTCGGCCCAGCCCTGCCTGAGAGCCTTTTCCAGCACCACCCGTATTCCCATCAAACTCGATGTGTCCAGCTCGAGCTGGGCCGCTGTTGCAAGAATCAAATCGACGTCCTTTAAGAGATGGCGGGCGGGAAAGTTCGGATTTTCATAATCCCTCTTCACCATGCGGGAAAGTTTCTTGTCAAAGGTGGGAGTATAGAGGGCGCTGCCGCGGAGAATCTGCATGAAAGTCTCAACCGGGATCTCTTCCCTCTGAACCATGCCCAAGCTGAGGGCAAAACTTGCCGTCAGCGACGCAATCAGCTGATTGAGAGCAAGCTTGAGAGTTGCTGCCTTTCCCACCGGACCAATCAGAACAGGATGAGGGCCAAAACACTTCAACAGCTCTGACCAATCTTGGAACTGCTTCGAAGAGGCACCCACCATGAGGATCAAGCTCCCCTCCCGAGCCTGAGGAATACTTCCCAACACAGGGGCCTCAAAATAATCACCCCCGGCGGCCTTGACCTCCTGCTCCACCTGCCGGCTCTCGGAGGGCCCAATGGTTCCCATCTGAATCACCGTGCGTCCCGATAACTGGGAGCGCGTTTCCTCAGACAACAGCACCTCCCGGATTGCCCGTATATCGGCCAACATCAGGACCACACAGTCGGCATCGCGGATGGCCTCCAGAGGACTTTGGGCAATCCTTGCGCCGGAGGTTTTCAGGCTTTCAGACTTTTCCTGGGTGCGATTGTAGGCCAGAACAGGATAGTCCTGGGCCAAAAGCCTTTTGGCCATGGGCAGACCCATGAGCCCCGTACCCAGGAAAGCAACGGGGGTCTTTGATCTTTTTGTCATGCCCGGATCATGCCAGAGCTTGGATGGACAAAAGGAGAATGCAGATCACGAATCAGAGATTGCCTCAAACTTGACCGCAAGTCCCTGGCTGTCGTTTTCGGGCTCGTCCACCCGTACGACCGTACCCGTCGCCTCCAATGAGATTCTGAGCCTCCTGCGATCAGAGGTACAGCGCAAGTTGAGTCCTATCTTGTCACCCACCTCAGGGCAGACTGAGGGAGCATCCGCCCACAGATAAGCACCCTCTTCGCTGGCCTCTTTAGCCACCACCTCAATAACTTTTAGCCCTTCCCCCTTCGTCTCAAAAGTCATGATTCCCGCGAAAGGTACGTCGAGCCGAGTTGCTGCGCGCTTCTCTTTTTCGTTCATAATGATGCCTTAAGATCTTTACTATAGCGACTCAAGTCCACAAATGGAACCAGCCATCATGACCACTAAGAGTAAAGCTCCTACTCCGAGGCCACACCATTAGGATCTTGCAACAAACCAAATCGCCCTTTAAATTCAAGTGAAGCCCAGGAGCCCACAGGCCCATACCGGTTCTTGAGCGTTCCCACTTCGAAAGGTGTCGTGCTGGTGACGGGGCCTGCTTCTCCCACCTCAGCCTGGTAGTCTGCGGCGTAATTCAGCAATCCCAGGACCAGGTCCGCCTCTTGCTCAATCCCACCTTCTCTCAGGTGTTGGAGCTGGGGCCGGCGCATTTTGATGGCCCCCAGCACATGGGCATCCCAAAGGGGTTTGTTTCGAGGAATCCTACCGGCTCGCTGAACCGCCTGTCGACTGATTTGAGCCGTTGTGACGAGGGGACAGGACAAGTCAACCGCCAAAGTCTTCAGGAGATGCGCGACGGTGGAAATCTCAACATCCCTGCGGCCACGCGTTCCCCTTGGGGGTGGAATGCGCTGCAGGTGATCCACAAGGATTGCCCCCATGGTGCGGTCCTCGGCTAAATTCCGGGCATAGGCCTCCAGCTCTGAAATCGTCCAGGTCGGCTGATAGAGAATCTGAAGACACCTTTCCCAACCGCAGAGGCGTTTCTCCGCAGCCTCCAAGGTTTCTGGATCAAGCGACCCATATTCACCGGGCCGCTTCTCTTTCTCTTTGAGATAGTCCTCGACTTGATGAATGGTCCAACCCTTTCCATCTCTGGCCGTTAACAGACTGAGAAGGCGGTGATAGATACGGACTTCCGGTTCCTCCACAGAATAGAAGAGGAAAAGTTTGTCCGTCCCCTCTTCACTGGCTTGGTCAAGCCACTGAAGCAGCAGACCCAGGAGCATCGAGGTTTTCCCGTGACCTGTCCGCCCTCCCAAAACGGCCAGCTCTCCCGGGTTGAAGCGTACTTCCAAACTGTCCACGGCCCTCCAACCTGAGGGTTGTACCAATGGGGCAACCCGGGTCTCCTGGTCCAGGCGACCCACAGAGAAAGTGGGTGGGACTGAAAGCGGAGCCGGAAGACCGGACACTTCTCCGTTGGAATAAGAGGTCAGTTGCAGTGTGGTGAGGGTTTCGGCCGAAAACCCGTTGGCCAGACCCTTGGGAAGCCCTCTTAGAAATCCTTTGGCCACACGGCGTCCCAGCTCTTCAGCCGCCCTGAAAAAGGGCTCCAATACCGGCAGGTTGTCGAAGACGATCTCGTCTCCCCCTCCTTCTGCTCGATTTCGGGAGGAGAGGCTGTGAAAAACGTCAAAGACCCCTGGCCAATCCCAACTCTGGTTTTCCGAATCTGCTTCCTGGATAATAATTTGAGCCTCGTACTTCTCCGGCTTTTCCAAAAGCTCTTGCAAAACTCGCAGTCCTTTCTCACCTCCTCCCTGCCTTCGGATAAAGTCGTTGACGGTCACCTCTTCCTTTGGCCTACTCGGATCTGCCATCAAGGTGGGATCGACGACATAAATGGGAAAGTTCGCTTTCTTCAATCGTTTTAGGGTGGTGACGGCCCTGTCCTTCTTACTGCCCTGGGTAGCCGGATCATAATCCCAACAAAGAGTCAGCTTGCCCCCAAAGCGAAGGTGCTCCTGCATCGCCTCAATCTGCTGGCTGTTCAGATCTCCTCCTGCCGCCACGGGAAAGGGGTCTTCAAGACCCAAGGACTGGGTCAAAAGAACTTTGATCGGACCCTCCAGTAACAGCAAATCCGTTTTGTCCAACCGGGCGGCAGCGTCCAGATTAAAAGGAACACTTTTCCCGGTCAAAGCATCACCTTGTTCGAAAAGAGTACATCCCTCCAACCTGGCCTGTCCGGTGGATGTTTCCTTGGGCTGCCAGCCCCAGATATTCACGCATCGACCTTGAACGTCTCTCCAGCACCCGATAACGCGACCGCTCCACTTCGGCTCAAATAAACCCCAGGAACGGACCTCCTCCAGATCCCGGCCCGTTTTTTTCAGGCAGTGCCAGACGTCTTCCGGGGCGGTGTACAGTCCAAGATCCAGCTCGGCGAGTTTGTCCTCGGGAAAACCCTGTCGGTTGACGAGATAACCCCGGACGGTAGTACCGGCCTGCGACCGAAAAAACGACTGGGTATAGGTCATAAAGAGTCCCAGCAGGCTGGAGCGTCGTTCCAACCTCTCGTGCAGGATAAAGTCTTCTTCGGTCCAGTGGCCTTGCCAGGGATCCAGGACAGCGGGGTCCACTCCGGCCAGCTGGGCCAGTTCTCGGGCAGCTCCCATCCAGGACAGCCCCCGGGTTTTCTGCAGGTACTGGATCGGGCCGCCTCCACCACACCCCAGAGAACAACTCCATTCCAGTCTCTGCGGATCGATCGAGAAGGCACCTGAATGGTCTTTGTGAATGGGGCAGGAAGCATGCCAAAACCGGCCGTAGGATCTTAGCGCTCGCAGATCTGCAAACAATCTCTCAACAGTGAGATAGGGGAAGATCTCCTGGTCTATGACCTCCCACGGTCTTTTCACGACTTCCCTATGGCCTTCGGATCTCAAAGCTACACACCTATCTGTGACTTGGAGGCAAACCTCCTCTTCTTTTACATTTTAGGAACGTCCCCCGACATAGTGCCTGTTAAGCCCGGACAATGCATAAATTCTCGACTGCAGCAACGAAATCATCCGCCCTAACTGCGTAGCGCGAACCGCACGCGGGTGCCCCGGGCCCCCTAGTGCCTCGTTTCGTAGAATTGTCTTTATGGGGTGAGACACTTAGTACTCCCTTTCATAAATATGGTAGCGTCTGCGAATGGGGTTGCGAGACGAGGTCGCGAAAAGAGGAGGAGGCAATGCAGGGACATCGGCGACGACGAGAGACAAAGAAATCGCCCGCAACCCCCATCCGCCCGAAGGGTTGGGGCGAGACGGGCCCATTTCTTTGTTGCTCCTCGATCTGGGCTCCGTCGCACTCCCAACAAACATTATCGTATTTATGAAAGTGAGTACTGAATATAGCCCGGAGGTGATCCCATGAGAAAACTGCTCTTTGTTCTGGTCACACTACCTTTTTTTGTCTGCGCTCTCTCTCAGAATCCGCCCCATATTCTCCTGACCAATGACGATGGCATAGACGCTCCGGGTCTGCTGGCCATGCACAAGGCCCTCAGTCAAGTGGGTCGGGTCACCGTAGCAGCTCCCGCCACCAATCAGAGTGCTGCCGGCCATGGTTTGACCACGGGGCGCAATCCCATTTTTGTGACAACCTGGACGGATGGCGGAGGTTCTGTTTGGCACAGTATCACCGCCCGACCAGCCACTTGCGTCAGTTTGGCACTGGAGAATCTACTGTCCGACAGGCCGGATATCGTGGTTTCGGGAAGCAACCATGGTGCAAACCTGGGCCTGGTGACTTACTACTCGGGCACGGTGGGGGCGGCCCGTGAGGCTGCCTTTAAGGGAATCCCTTCGATCGCCGTTTCCGTTCAGGACGGCTCCCCAATGGACTTCGAAGCGGCGGCAGAGTTCACCGCTCACCTGGTGGAAAAGTATTTGAAAGAGAAACTTCCCCCCCAGACCTTCATCAACGTCAACTACCCGGCACTGCCTAAAGATCAAGTCAAAGGAGTTACAATCAGATCCCTGAGCTTGGCTCCCCCCCATAACGTCTATGTAAAAGGAACGATGCCCGACGGGCAAGACTATTTCTGGCCGGGCTACCGGCCATTGGTGAGTGGAGAACCCGACACCGACTTATCGACCCTCCTGGAGGGTTATATCACCATCACTCCGCTGCGATTGGACACAACGGAAGACGAGTTGATCCCCCTGCTCCAGGATTGGACTTTCCCTTAGCCTAGCCCGGACTATGCATAACGAGCCGGGGTCAGGGAGCCTGCGATAAATACCGGTGGACACCCTCGATGTTCATCTTCAAGAACTCATCGTAGAAGATCCAGTTGGAGTAGGCAGGCATCTTCAGCGATTCCTGAATTTCTTCCAGAGTTTGTCCCTGCTTCGCCCTTTCCTCGACTGCCTCGATCAGGTCGACGAAGTACCTGATGTACTCCTCGACGTGGGCTTTTGTCCCCGTTCGTCCATGCCCGGGGGCCAGAATTTCAAAATCGAGGGTGGCCAGGACCCTGAGAGCCGCCATCCAATCGTAAGGGTTGGCGCCAGACATGACTCGCCAGGGGAGCCTTCGAACACCGACGGTATCGGACATGAAGGCCACCTTGCGATCGGGAACAAAGACGATGATGTTGTCGTCGGCCTCATTGAGACCAGGGAAAATGAGCTGGATTTCAAGATCACCCAGAAACACCGAGAGCTTGTCAGAAAAGGTCACATGAGGTGAAGCAACATCTTTCATGCGATCGGAACCCAGGTGACGGGTGATATTGGACTGAGCGATGATGATCGGATCCGATCCAAACACCGCGCCTCCCGAGACATGATCGCCGTGATGGTGGCTATAGACCAGATAGCGAATGGGAGCCTGGCTAATTTTCCTGATTTCCTGCAAGTAAGGGCCGGCTCGCTCCGCCGATTGAGGATCGGTGGCCAATATGCCGTCGTCGGTTACGACAAAAAGAGAGCGATGGATCTCGTAGGTGTACAGATACACATTTTCCGCAACCTTTTCGACCGAAACCTTCCCTTCCTGGGCGATGAGCCCTCCTACGGAAAGGCAAAGAACGACCACGAACTGAATGACTATTGTGCGTTTCATAGTTATCCTCCTTTGCGGGTGAGGTGAGCCATCACCGGTTCTTATGCCATGGAAAACCCGTACAGCTTACTCCAACCCGTAGGAAGGCAAAAGGGGGCCAAGAAGAAAAACTTTCTGGTCCTAGCCGAAGGGAACAGGCTCCCGGCTGAGCGGGCGGTGTAATTTTCATTGCCTTCGGCTCTCACCAGGCGTAACATTCAAAGGTTTACGGCCCTGAGGACACGAACTTGAACCTGTCGTTCTACTCGGTCCAGTAGAATCAAGATGCCAAGGAGGTATGAAGATGAAGAGAACTCACTACGTTTTTGCACTCATTTTTCTGGCCGGGACCACACTTTACGCCCAACGAGGCTCTGAACAACAGGGATCAGTAAGGGCGTTGGGCGGCAGCTCTTCCCCGCGGGCATCTGCCCGGGTTCTTTATTCCAATCGGGCCGACCGTAGCTTTCCAGGCCAGTTGGCCATCCATTACGGACAGCCCCAGTGGAGATCCGAGTATGAAGATCCGACCACCTTTGATCAAATGACCCAAGGACGGGTATGGCGAATGGGGAACGACTTCTGGACTGTCCTGGATACGAATTTACCGTTGAAAATCGCTGGCAGGGACATCGCCGTTGGAGCCTACTATCTGGGTGTTCATCGATCCGAGGATGGGAGCACCTGGAGCCTGGCTTTTATGGATCCCACGAAAATTCGGCGGGCTCACCTGGACGCTTCAGAGATCGCCAAAGCGACCATCGACTTTATGGTACCCATGACCTTTGCGATAGCAGAAGAAACCACAGATAAGCTGGACATATCGCTGGCAGCCCAAAAAGATGCGGTCGAGAATGTGACGATCAAAGTGGTGTGGGGAACCCTCCAACTGACTGCTTTGATTCAGGTGATGGGTCTGGAGTAGAAAGTCACTCAGGCGAGTACCCCGTCGATGAAATGATCACCACAACCGACACCCTACTGAAGGAGTTGGTACCCATCAACGATGAGATCAGTACGGTGACTCCCTTGAGTTTCCCGAACTATCAGGCCGGGCTGGTGCTTTTCCAACCTCGCCAGAGAGAAGATGAGAAGTGGATCACCCATACGGATGCGGAAGTGATTGGCTATGTGTTGAAGGGCCAGGGGCGTTTGCGGCTGCAAGACGAAGAATCCAAGGTGTCCCCGGGGGTCCTTTGCCACATTTCAGCAAACACACCACATGATTTCCTGGCCGAGGGTGATGAACCACTACTCATGTTCTATGTCACCGTCAAAGTGAACTCTGAAGCCGATTGACGAGACGAGTGTCCCTAGCCCGGATGATGCATAATCCGGGCTAGAGTTGCTCAATGGCCTGGGTCAGAAGACGGTTAAAGGTCTCCGGCTCCTCCATCATGATGAAGTGACCCACTTCGGGCACCACCCACACTTGAAAGGATTCAAATGAAGAGGCGAAGCTCTTCACAACTTGAAGGTTCTGTGCGTTGCTCTCTGCCTGGATCATGAACACTCGCGTCCGCAGGCGCCCCAGGGCTTCTTCAAAGTCCCTTTTCCCCCATTCGTAGATGGCGTCCATGGAAGCGCTGCCGACCTCGGGAGGGGCGGCCGACATATCGGCAACGAGCCTTTCCACCAGGTCAGGCTCAGAAGTGGGGAGGAAAAGGTTGTGGCCCACCCAGTTGCGGGTGGTTTCAACAAAATTCGTGCGGAAGGGGACCAGGAATTGTTCCCGTTGTTCGGGAGTAAACCTTGCCCACTTGTCAAAGAGAGTATCCACTCCCACCAGGGCCAAGAGGCGTTCGGGTATCCGGACAGCCGCCTCCAGGACCACCGTCCCCCCCATGGAGTGCCCGATCAAGACAACCTCATCCAGATCCAAATCATTGACAACCGCGACCACATCCTGGGCAAAGGCTGAGATGGTCCAATCCTTACGGTTGAGACCCGACTCCCCGTGACCCGCCAGATCAAGGGTCACCACCCTGTAGTGAGGGGAAAAATGACTCACCTGAGCCTTCCAATAGGTTTGGTCACCGGACCAGCAGTGAACGAAGAACAGAGTGGGAGTCCCACCACCCTGCACCTGGTAGTGTATCGGTACGCCGTCAGACGAGATCACACTCCCTGACGATGAAGCAGCAGGAGGATTGTTGGAGTCGGAGTGATGGGAGGACATGTCAGAATAGCCAGCTGCGGAAAAACTTCCTTTTCAAGATTGCGTCCACACCCAAGGCTCTTCCGGCGCCAGCCACCGCAAAGACCAACAGGCAGACGATAAAGAGACGGTTCAGGCCAAGTACTGCGCCACCCCGGGGGATACCGATGGCCAGATAGATGTTGATCATGTGGAAGGCCCCAAACAGCGACGAAACCCTCACCAGACACCCCAGCACCAGGGAGATTCCGATGGCCAGCTCCCCAAAGGCAACCAAATAGCTGAAAAAAACCGGGTGAGGGATGACCACCCCTGAGAGAAAATCCTGATGCCACAAAAATGGGTCATCCGTCACATCGGCCAACATTCGAGGCAGCGCTTCCCCGCTCAAAAATGTACCGGAGACCTTTCCCCAGGACACGCTGATGAAGTGGTAGCCGACGAAGATCCGCACAATGGCCAGGTAGGCTAGAAAAGTCTTTTGCCGGAACTGTCTTTTCAGGCTGTCGAGCATGTACAGGCTCCTCTGGAAACGAGGCCATTATGGGTTTTCAGTTTCTAGCTGTCAACGACAGGCACCCCTTCCGCTTGATGCCGTTTCCGTTGCCTTTGACCTGCTCTGGCGTTAGGATCCTAGTTGGATTCAAGTCACTGTAGAGGGAAAGGCCAGGGTCAGACAGACCGTCTTTCTTTTAAATTTTCCGTCAACAAGGGGTACTTTGAAATGAAGTGTTTAATCGCAAGACTAACCGTATGGGCGGGTGTGTTCCTGACGACTCTATTGCTCGGTTGCGGGTCGCCACCCGAAACGGCCGATCTCATCATCACCCATGCCCGTGTGATTGATGGAACGGGAGCCGTCTATGAGGATGCCACCATCGCCATCACCGGGGAGCGCATCCAGACGATTACCGACGCAGAGACCCCGTTTAACGCAACCGTGACCATCGATGCCGGGGGCAAAACAGTGCTGCCTGGTCTGATCGATACCCATATCCATTTCGGAGTGGGAAGTGCGGTCGACGAGGAATCATTCACCGAGTTCCTCAACAATGGATTACCGGCCAACTTGCAGGAATACCTGTCCCATGGGGTCACCACCATCAAATCCACCGGGGATATCGCTGAGCCCTATCTGAAAGTCAGAGAGCAAGTTGCAGCTGGTGAAATTCAGGGCCCCCGAATATTTCTGGTGGGACCTACACTGACAGCGCTCGGTGGGCATCCCGCGGCCACGGTTTTAAAAGATAATCCCTGGCGAAGTGCAGGAGGGTCAAGAGAATTGACTTCCGAAACTGACGCGCGAAGTATAGTGCGTCAGCTGTCCCAGTTAGGTGTAGACGCCATCAAGTTCGTTTACCAAGGCAGTACGGATGAGAACAAACCCTATCTGTGGCGCCCTGGTGTTCCTGTGCGCAAAATGACTCCCCTGATCATGAGAGCGATCATTGATGAAAGTCATAAGCATCAGCTCCGCGTCACAGCTCACACAAATCATCTGGAGGATGCCCTGGAAGTACTCGAGGCGGGTTGCGATGGGTTGGAACATGGTGTTATGAGAACACGACTTCAGGACGAAAAGCTGGCCACCCTTTTGATAGGGCGTCAGGCATCCTATGCACCCACCCTGTCGTTGTATCAGGCGGGTCGAACAGGATCGGAACAAGATTCCGATCGATTGGAGACGGCGATGGCGAATCTGAAACAGCTTGCCGACGCAGGGGTCCGCATCGTTCTGGGCACGGATACGCTGTCACGCGGAACCCCCCCGGGCTCCACGACCCTCAACGAACTTGAACTGATGGTCCGGGCGGGATTGAGTCCGGAACAGGCAATCCAGGCGGCAACCCGCAATGCGGCACAACACCTGGGGAAGTTGGATGAACTGGGAACTCTCGAACCGGGAAAGTTGGCCGATCTCATCATCGTGGATGGGGATCCTCTCAAGGACATTTCAGTGATCCACAACATTGAAGTGGTCATCAAAGGCGGAAAGGTTGTTGTGGATCATCGGTAGCTTTCGTGCTCTGGGGTGTTCGTGCTTTCGTCCTAAAGGATTACATCCGGGCTAGGAGCCTGTCCGAGCAGTCCTCACCACCTCGTCAAAGAGACGCAGCAGGTTTTCCCCCATGATTTTGGCGACATCCTCACGGCTGTATCCTCTCTTGAGAAGCGCCTGAGCGATATTCTGATACTCTCCTGCGTTTTCGATCCCCTTGATATTGGCCGGGTAGCCTCCGAAGTCGGAAGCGATTCCTACGTGGTCCACTCCTACCAGCCTGGCGATGTAGTCGATATGATCAATCAGATTGGAGAGAGGAGGAACGTCCTCACGGCGCTGGCGACCCGTCTCTGCCCGACGCGGTTCTCTCCTGCTTTTTCGCTCCTCAATAAAATCGTAAATCTTTGTGGGGTCGCCCCGGTACACCAGGGACTCCAGACCCACGATCGAGGAACCACGCGGTGGTCCTGACTGCCACTTGCTGGCAAATTCCTGGCTGATTGCCATAGGCAAGAAGGGAACGCAAATGACCCCTCGCATGGCCGCCAGCTTTCGAATCATTTCATCGCTCCATCCCCGCCCCAGGGCTCGAGCCGCCGAGTGAGTGGTGGCCACCGGCTGGGTGCTGACATCCATCACATCCATGATGGTTTGCTCACCTGTGTGGGACAGATCAATCAGGATCCCCAGCCGATTCATCTCGGCCACCAGCTCGCGTCCGTACTCGGTCAAACCGTAACCCTTGCCATTGTTCTCTTTCGAGAACCCGACATCGCCGATATTGTTGCCCAACAGGTGAACCAGATTCATCTCCCTGACACCCAAGCGGTGAAACATCCGCAGCACCCCCAGGTCGCTTTCAATGGCTAGCGCTCCTTCAACCGCCAGAATGGCTGCGATCTTACCTTCCCGGCGCAGCCTCCGAACCTCCTCGCCATTGGTGGCTACACCCATCTCATCGGGGTACTTGGCGATCTCGCGGTAGAAGTGATCAAACTGCCTCAGCGCCTCTTTTACAGCCAAATGGTTGGCTTCCTGGAATTCATCGATTGAGGTGTTAAAGAAGGAGGCCCCGAGCCCTCCCATTATGGCCGAGGGAAGTGCAAATCGGGGATCGCTAGGCTCAGCCAGGGTACCTCCCCGGTAGTAAACCGACCAGGTAGGATGCATGTGCCCATCAAAAGTCCAGAACTTCGTCTCCTCTGAGCCCTGGGCATAGAGGGGCTGCAAACCTTCCAGCCAGGGAGACAAGAGTCTCGGTTGAAGCGACAGGGCAAGACCGATCCCCACTACAAAAGTTGCCACCATTAAAAAGTGTTTTTTCATCTGAGAACCCCCTTTTCTTCCGGATCGTTGTTCCTTTGCACTACCCCTCGTCTAAATCGGCCAGAAGCGCTGTGGCTTCTCCCTCATCCTCTTGCCTGACCTGGATGTGAATCCTGAACCTGTGGACAGGAAACAGGTCATGAAGCCCCTCATTTTGGGTCAGGTACTCGATCCCGGAATCCTCCAGAAGGGATTTGGCCACCGCAATCAGTGCCGGATTTCCAGTTGCCAGCACCGTGACCAGTTCCAGGTCTGGCTGTGGCTTAGGCTGAGGTGGAAGCTCCGCAACCAAGGACCGTTGGCAATCTGCGCACTCCAGGATGCCTTCTCGATATTCGGCACGGCATTGGGGACAGAACAGGATCATTCAGCTCAAGACTACATCTCTTGGAGTCCGGAGAAAAGGGAAGAATTTAGGCTGACCCATTGGTTTGCTTTCGAATCCCTACCGGCGTAACATTCTGGGACTTAACTTGTGGAACGAAACACTCAGGAAGGAAATCCGATGATGTACCGTTACTTAAGATTTGAACTGGCTGCTGTTGTGTTGCTCACTGCAATGTTGACCGGCTGCGCTGGGGACAACCCGGCCGAAACGGAGTCTGCTCCCGGACCCGCAGTTTCCGCCGGTCCCGCACCGGCTTCGGCTGCCGGGCTAAGATTTGAGGCTCCCGCCACCTGGATCAGTGAAGCTCCTTCTTCATCCATGCGCCTGGCGCAGTATCGACTCCCTGGTCTGGAAGGGGATCCGGAAGATGCGGAACTGGCAGTCTTTTATTTCGGAGGGCAAGGAGGATCGGTACAGGCCAATGTGGACCGCTGGATTGGACAATTCTCCAACCCTGATGGCTCTCCGGTCACTGATCCCCAGGTTTCCGAGAGGGATGCTAACGGAATTCCCTTGACCATTGTCGATGTGCGTGGCACCTACCACCAGTCCCAGGGGCCGATGATGGCACAGACCACGGCCAAAGAAAATTACCGGATGCTGGCTGCGGTGGCCGAGGGACCTGCGGGGCCCACTTTTTTCAAACTCACCGGACCTCAACCCACCGTGGATCATTTCGAAGAGAGCTTCAATTCTTTTTTAGACACACTCCGGCCTGCTCAATAACGGGTCAGCCCGGATCATGCATAAAGTCTCTACTGCACCGACGAAATCATCCGCCCTGACCCAGATTCTTAAGCTGGTCCGCCTCACCCTCATCCTGTGCATTTGCTCTCAGACCCTTCTTGCTTCAGATGAAGATCGGATCCTCACTGCTGTTCGCGTTGAGTCAGAAATTGTTATTGACGGGATCCTGGATGAGCGGGAATGGAGTCTGGTGGAGCCGGCCACGGATTTTATTCAAAACGAACCCAATATGGGAGAAGCGGCCACGGAACGCACCGAAGTCCGCTTACTCTACGATGATGAGAATCTCTATCTGGGGATTTACTGCTTTGACTCAGCCGGGAGGGAGGGCATTACCGTTACTGATGTCTCCAGAGACTATGGTGTTGCGGATAATGATCACTTCGCGGTGATCTTTGACACCTTCGACGACAATCGTAATGGCCTTGCCTTTGCAACAAATCCTGTGGGGGCAAAAAGGGACATCCAAGTGACCCAGGATGGCGAGCGAACCAATGTCGACTGGAACACCATCTGGGATGTGAAAACCCAGATTACCGATTGGGGCTGGCAAGTGGAAATGGCCATTCCCTTTCGGTCTCTGCGCTTCCGGGACAGCCAACAACAGGTTTGGGGGATCAACTTCAACCGGAGAATTCGCCGAAAGAACGAATCCAGTCATTGGTCGCCGATTCCGCGGCCTTATTGGCTGAGCCGCGTTTCCCTGGCGGGTGAACTGGAGGGCATCAGCGGCATCGGTCAGGGACGAAACTTTTACATCAAACCCTACCTTTCGGCTCCGGTTGTGCGCCTGGAGCAGGATGATGTCGATTTCCTTCCCGACGTGGGTGTCGACATCAAATACGGCGTGACCCCGGGCCTGACCTTGGATCTGACCGTCAACACCGATTTCTCGCAGGTGGAAGCAGATGTGCAGCAGATCAACCTGACTCGTTTCCCCTTGTTTTTCCCGGAAAAGCGGGAATTCTTCCTGGAGAATGCCACCGTTTTCCAGGTCAAAAGGGCGGGAAGCGGGTTTCGTTCGGACAACGATCTGATTGCTTTCTTCAGTCGCCGTATCGGCCTCTCCGAAGGCCAGGTGGTCCCGATTTTGGGGGGAGCCCGTCTTACGGGTGCGGCCGGCCCCTACCGGTTGGGATTTCTCTCCATCCAGACCGATGAATTCGGCACCACTCCTTCCACCAATTTTTCGGTGGTCCGGGTCCGCCGTGACATTTTCCAGAATTCAGATATCGGTGGAATTTTCATCAATAAAGACGAAAAGGGAGACCACTACAATCGGACTTACGGAGTGGACACCAATTGGCAATTCTTCAGATACCTGGAGGCTGCCTCCCTTCTCTTGAAGACCGATACTCCGGGACTTCAAGGAAAAGACAAGGCCTTTCATGCCTTCGTGGGCTGGAGAGATCCTTTCCTTGAGATGGAAGCCGAACACCTGTCGATCGAGGACAACTTTAACCCTGAGGTGGGCTTTGTTCCTCGGGCCGGAATTCGAAAAAGCAAAGGGCAGTTCACAGCCAAACCCAGGCCCGGCGAAGCGATTCCCTGGATTCGCCAATTCAGGCCCAATATTGGAATTGAGTACGTCACCAACCAGGAGAACGTTCTGGAGAGTCGAGACTTTGACCAGACCTTCTCCATTGATTTCCAGGACGGCGGTCTTTTCTGGTTTACCCACCGGTTCCGCTTCGAACGTCTGGATGAACCCTTTTTGATCCGGCCCAACCAGACCATTCCGGTGGGAGACTACGGGTTTCGTGAGATCAACACGAATTATTCCAGCGATCAGAGCCGCATGTTCAGCGGCAGCCTTTTTTTTCAAACCGGCGAGTTCTTTGATGGGCACAAGAACACTACCCGGGCCGGCTTTGGCTTTAAGCCCGGCTATCATTTTGGAAGCTCCATTGCCTGGAATCGGGAGGATGTCGAGCTGCCTTCCGGAGATTTCACCACCCATCTGGTGATTGTGCGCTGGGACTATTCCTTCAACACTCGTATGTTCCTGGACGGGCTGATCCAGTACAACAGCACTGTCAAAGAGATTGCCAGTAACATTCGTTTTAACTTTATCTACAAGCCCTTGAGTGATTTCTTTCTTGTTTATAACGAGAGGAGAGCCACAACCGGGGAAGTCATCGAAAGGGCCCTCATCGCCAAGTTGACCTATGTCTTTGACTTTTAACTTATAAACGATCACCGGGCTGGAGCAGGGGGGGATCGCTGTGAACGGTCTCGGCATATTTGAGTCCCGTCCCCGTGTTGAGTAAGACAATCTGCTCCTGTGGCGTGATCCAGCCCTCCTTGGCCAGTTTCATGGCAGCGCTTAAGGTTGCCGCTCCCTCCGGACAGACGAAGGTGCCCTCTTTTTGGGCCAGCATCTGTTGGGCTTTGAGAATGTCTTCATCGGCCACGGCTACAGCACACCCGTTCGTTTCCCGAACCGCCTCCAAGACCAGGAAATCGCCCAGGGCGTGGGGAACGGTGAGCCCAAAGGCGATGGTGTGGGCATTCTCCCAAAATTGGGATTCTTTTCGGTTTTCCTGCCAGGCCTTCACAATCGGGGCGCATCCGGTCGACTGCACGGCCACAAGTCGAGGAAGTTTTTCGCCGATCCATCCCATGGTCCGGAGTTCCTTTAGAGCCTTATAGATGCCGATGATCCCAACGCCTCCTCCTGTGGGGTAGACAATCACATCCGGGGCCTGCCAGTTGAACTGCTCGAGCAGTTCCAGTCCCATGGTTTTTTTACCCTCAATACGGTAAGGCTCCTTCAGGGTGGAGGCGTCGTACCAGCCGAACCTGTCCACCGCCTCTCTGATGATCTTCCCGGCGTCACTGATCCGGCCATTCACCAGATAGAGCGATGCTCCGGCGATGATGCACTCCTTGCGATTAATGGCAGGGGAGTCGGCGGGCATCACGATGACGGCCCGGATGCCGGCAGCGGCACAATAGGCTGCCCAGGCCGCCCCTGCATTGCCGTTGGTGGGCATGGCCAGAACTTTGATGCCCAATTCTCTGGCCCGTGACACTCCTACCGCTGCTCCACGGGCCTTGAAGGTTCCGGTCGGAAGGAGACCTTCATCCTTCATCCAAAGATGGGGCATACCCACCTCTGGACCGAGCCTTCCCAAGGGCAGGACAGGGGTCATGGATTCTCCCAACGACAGGATGTTTTCATCCTTCCTGATGGGAAGCAGCTCACGATAACGCCAGAGGGTGGGCTTTCTCGAAGCCAGAACTTCTTTGCTCAAGGAATCCCGGACCCGATCCAGGTCATAACCCACCAGCAGAGGTGCCCCGCAAGTGCAGAGTTGGATCGGCTGCTCACTCTCATAGGTGAGTTCGCATTTGGGACACTCCAGATGGGTTACATACATCTCCGGCGAGCAGGGAAGGCTACAACTGGAAGTGAACCGCTTGCTCGATCTCCTGGTGAGAAATGAGACGAGCCAGGTAGGTCCCGCGCGGAACATCGTCGGTCTTCCACTGGATGAAGTGGTCAACGATTTCCCACTCTCTCAGCGTCATACCCGTGGGGCTGTAGACACCCAGAATTCCACCATAAAACTCTTCAGGGACGAAGAAGCGAACCATTCCGTGAAATCTCTGAATGGCCAGATCGTGACCCTGCAAGGAAAAGTGGGCAGTTCGATCTGCCGCGGGTAAGGAAGGCAGGACAATATCGAAGACTCCCTGCAGAGTGCCCGCCGAATCCTTGCTCAACGGGATGATTCTGGCCTTGGCTTCAGGCAGCGAGGCCCCGCCGATAGGGTCCGTGGCATTGTATTGATCTCCTTCGAAGTAGAGCTGGCTGATCCAATCGGCGCTCCCCTGACTCTCCGAGGGAGGAGGAGTGATCTTATAGTGGATGTGGCTGGGTCGAAATCCCCCTCCAGCCTTATAGGCAGGAGGTTTGATCGTCGAAAACTGATAGCGACCCTGTGCATCGGTTTTGAATTGGCCCCTGAGCCGGAAGTCATCCGGATTTCCAGGGATCACTCCACAATCTTGATCAATGCTGTAGCATCCCGCAGCATTGGCCTGCCAGATCTCCACCGTTGCCCCCGGGACAGGGCCCGCGCAATCGGCAACCTTCCCGCTGATGACCAGCCGTTCTCCCGGCTCGAGAGGTGAGGCAAGTTGGGTTCGAAGGGGAGCATCCGGTTGAAAGAAAGGGCCAGCACCCTCCGCCGTGGTGGACTGACAGCTTTCTGCGGCTCTCAGGTTGGGCAAGGCCAGACCTGCCGCCGGCAGCAATGTGCCGAATTTCAAAAAGCTGCGGCGATCCAGTTTCTTTTGGTCTTCATTGTTTCTGCTCATAACACCCTCCCTTACCCGATATGGCCTCTATCTCACGATAGAGCCACAGTCCTGCATGGCCATTCCAAAATAGGGATTCATGATAGCTCCGTCTTTCTGAACCCAGTTTGCACCCATGCTGTTATTGGCCATGGGACAAAAAGCCACCACATAGCCCTCGGGGAGATCCAGACTCGCCATCTGATCAGAAAGAGATATAAAGGCCCTGCGCATGCCTTCGATACCTTCCGCCTGGGCAGCCTTCTCGGCCAGGTTTTTCAAGTCACCTGTGCTCTCAGCGGCCAACTTCTCAAGAGCAGCGCTTGCTTCATCGAAGTTGTCGACGGCCAAAGCTGCCTGAGACGCTACATAGTATTGGAATGAGCTTTCCGAGATCTGTGGCTCACTGCTGGCGACCTCTTGCTCACCCGAACTGCAGAATGTAAATCCAAGCGCCAGGACCATCCCCAGCAAAAATGTTTTTTTCATGACTTCCTCCCCGTCTTTGCGCGCGTTGCGCGCGTTCCAAGTTTCAAGTTCCAGGTTCCAAAGGTTCCAAGAATCTTCTGTCCCCCGTCTTCTTCTTTTGTCAGTTGTCTGTTGTCTGTGGTCTGTTCCTTATCCCGTAACTCGGCCAGGACCTCATCGACCACCGGTGCGTCGGTCCAGTTGGCCTTGTAGACAACGTTCCCCTTTTTGTCGACGACATAGACGGCATTGGGCATGTTCCCATACCGGAGATGAATCTTCTCATCCATACCGTCGAGCACAATCGGACTTTCGATATTCATGACTTCGCGCAATTCCTGGGCGTAGGCAATCCGGTCCTCATAGTTCTTGTGGGGAAAATATTTCTTGAATTTGCGCTCCTGGGGATGGGGCTCCCTGACATACAGGTGCCAAAGCTCGGCGTCATCGTATTTCTTGGCGACTTCCTCGATCGCGGGCACCTGCCCGCGGTAGGGTGGTCATGTTATGGCGCCAAAGACCAGGACGACATTCTTCTTGCCCATTCGGTCAGAGAGACAGAACCGCTCACCCTGATCTCCCTTGAGATCGATTTCCGGGGCCCTCGCTCCTAAAGTCACTGCACCGTCCCAGTTCTTGTAGCGCTTCCGGATCTTCGGGTTCAAGCGTATTTTGATGAGCTTCGTCAGGTCGCAGTACTTGAAACTGATCCAGGGGTTGGCCGGCATTTTGTAATAGTCGGAACGGGGTAGCATGAGGCTTTTCCTTTCTTTGGGCCTAAAAGGCGACACGGATGTCTAACCTCTCGTGCACCAAGAAGCTAACCTTTAGACATATTTGAGCCTATTATGATGATTCGCCCATTCTCAAGCAAGTGCTGCACCCCCTTTCAGTCGGAAGGTAAAGTAGCTGCAGCTATCACAATTTATGAATAATCCGGGCTACGTACAATCCCGAGCTGATTTTGTGAGATCATGGTGCGGTATTGAGAAATCAGGTGTGGGAGCCATGAAAAAAATAGGAGTGGCAGTTGCCCTGTTGATCGGGGCGATCGTCTTGTCCTCTGCCTGCGGAGAACAGAGTGCAGGAAAGCCCAAATTAATTCTGGTTCTTTCCATCGACCAGATGCGCTTTGACTACCTGACGCGCTTTAATGATCTCTATACAGGAGGCTTCCGCACCCTTCTGGATCAGGGAGCTGTCTTCAGCGAAGCCCACTACCATCACGCCATGACCGAGACAGGTCCGGGTCATTCGGTGATCCTGTCCGGCCGTCATCCCAGCCACTCGGGAATCGTTGCCAACGCCTGGTACGATTCGTTCTTGAAAAGAACCATCAACGTGGTGGAAGATCCGGTGCATTCTCCGCTGGGAGGTGAAGGTCGTAGGGCCTCTCCTGTCAACTTTATAGGCTTCACGCTGGGTGATGTTCTGAAGCAGCAAACTCCGGAGTCTCGTGTGGTGGCTGTTTCTTTAAAGGATCGTTCAGCCATCCTTATGGCAGGTCCTCGAGGGGATGCCGCCTATTGGTACGAAACCTCTGGAGGCAACTTCATCACCAGCACTTACTATATGAGCAAAGCTCCCACCTGGTTGGAGAAATGGAACGGCCAGCGTTTACCCGACCGATATGCGGATAAAAAGTGGCATCGCCTGCTGGAGGATGAAAACCTATATGAGAAGTATGCGGGCCCGGACGCCATTGAAGGGGAGTGGGACCGTAAGGACATCGTTTTCCCCCATTCCATCCGGGGAGCCCCTCCGGAATGGGGATTCTATAATGATCTTCGACGGACACCCTTTGTCGACGAAATGACGCTCTCGGTGAGTCTCGAGGCCATGAAGGCTCACCGGCTGGGTGAGGACAACTCCACCGATATTCTGGCCATTGGATTTTCCGCAACCGACGTTATCGGTCACACCTACGGAGCGGAGAGCCAGGAAGTCATGGACCAGCTTCTTCGGCTGGACCTGATTTTGGAAGATCTGTTTGAGGAAGTCGAGGCTCGCGTGGGTCTGGATCATACTCTGGTGGTGTTGACCTCGGATCACGGGGTTCTTCCTCTGG
>JACZQQ010000099.1 GCA_022545645.1 Acidobacteriota bacterium
GCATGACCAACTACGGTACGGGGCCTGAGCAGGTGTTGTTCGGTTATGGTTACGTGGAAATGGGGATGTTGTGGAAGCTGGGAGCCTTGGTGAGTGTTGTCAATATTGTGATCTGGTTGGGAGTTGGGGGAGTGTGGTGGAAGGTTTTGGGCATTTGGTAGGGGGAATCGCGAAGATGTGCCGCCCTTTCAGGGCTCTCCGATGGGCTTGTAATAGCCCAGGGCTAAAGCCCTGGGCTATTCTCTGGCGCCCCTTCGGGGCTCCAGAGGCTGTGCCCAATCATTCGTAGAGGGCAGCCGGTGGCTCGCCACGAGTGGCTGACCCGAACCGGAGGAATTGCTTCTCCGAATCGGGTAACTCATCTGTGCCGCCCTTTCAGGGCTCCGGAGGAGAGATCCTAAATGCCAGGGGCTTGCGGCCCTGGCTATTTCATGTCGCCCCTTCGGGGCTCCGGAGGCCGTGCTGGCCCAACTAGCGGCTCAGATGAAAAAGTGTAGGCTATGCGCCCGGTCTAAAGTGTACACCGTGTGCCCGGTTAGTCATCATGGCGCCCCGTTGGGGCTCCGGAAAGCGCGCGTAGCGCGCTCCGCTGACGTCAGGGGAAGGAGGCAATATGGACTGGGTATAGGGAGCTATGAAATCCAGAGAAAAATTGGTGATCGCTAAAACCAGAATCGATCCCGGTCAAGTCGCCGATATTCGTCTTAAAATCTCAGAAACCTATACCGGCGATCCCATCGCTATTCCCTTAAGGGTGGTGAGGGCTGCCAAGGCCGGTCCCACCCTGTTTATTTGCGCGGCCGTTCACGGGAACGAACTCAGCGGCACCGGCATTGTTCATGAGCTGATGTTTCAGAAAACCTTACAGCTCACCAAGGGGACGGTCATCCTGATCCCCGTGGTCAACGTGTTCGGCTTCGAAACCAATCAGCGCAACCTTCCCGATCGAAGGGATCTGAATCGCTGCTTTCCGGGAAACCTCAAGGGAAGCCTGGCCAGCCGGATCGCAGCAACTTTCATGCGCGAGATCATCCGCAAATGTGATTATGGGATCGATCTCCATTCCGCTGCCCAGCAGCGGACCAACTATCCCAATGTCCGGGGGGATTGCAGCCTGCCAGCAGTGAAGAAAATCGCACGCGCCTTCGGGAGTGAATTGATCGTTCCCAATAAGGGACCGGTGGGCTCGCTGCGCAGATCGGCCTGTCGGGCCCGATGCTTCACCATCAATGTGGAAGCAGGGGCCCCCTCCAAAATGGCGTCCTCTGTGATTGAATTTGGTGTCCAGGGCGTGGAAAACGTCCTGATCGAACTGGGCATGCTGAAAGGCTCTCCCAGCAAACCTCTTTATCAGGTCCAGCTGGAGAAAACCACCTGGGTCCGTGCCCAGGTGGGTGGAATTCTGAGATTCCATATCCTTCCCGGTGATCTGGTGGAGACCGGACAGGCCATTGCCACCAACTATGGCATTTTTGGCGAAGAACAGAATGTCTTGAGGAGTCCGGTCAATGGATTGGTGCTGGGCATGGCCACCATGCCCACCGTCAAGCCGGGAGAACCGGTGTGCCATCTGGGCATCCCCACCACTTCTTTATCCAAGATTCGCAAGAGCCTCAAGAAACCGCCCTTGTCGAGTTTGCACCGGAGGATTCGACGGCAGCTGGCATCGAATATTTCGTATACGGGGAGGTGATCGGGAGTAGGGGGAGCGGCCTCAGGGCCGTTCGGCACCCTGAGGTACCTCCCACACTCTGGAGAGGTTCTCGCCACACTAGGCCCCGGCCCGCAGGCTAAAAACTGCGGCTCTGACAGAACTCCTGCAAAGCACCCAGTGAAACTGACCTTTTGAGATCGCAAATTGCGACCTCAATAAATCAGGATGGGGCGGTGGGTGATGTCGGACTTGCCGCGGAGGATTTTGATCTCCACCTTGTGCTCGGTGGGCTCATCGCCTGCTTCCACATAGAATCCCAGGGTATAGCTGTTGGCAAGACGGGACTTCAGATCGACGAATACATCGTCAATATAGGCGAGCTCTTCTGAAATATAGAAGTGTCCGGAAGTTTCCCTAACCAGATTGCGAAAATAGTAGGTGTTCATCCTCTGTTCAAAGGTGTTTCCGACTCCTGTCGGGAACCGGCGGGCAAAGGAAACGACATAGACCTCAATATTTTCATGCCGTAAGAGTTGGCGATATTCCTCCAGGTTCTTGTAGGATTCCCGATCAACTACGGCGGTGAAGAGCACCAGGATCTTGCGTCTTTCGCTTCGATCCTTTAAGAGATCCACCCCTCGCCCCAGCATACGGGCTACCGGGATGTTTTCCTTGTCCAACCCAGTCCAATTGGGCTGCATGCGAATCAGGGCGTCCTCCAGAAGATAGTCATCCTCGGTGAAGTTTTGAACGATCGAAAACTCCTTGTAAAACTCAGCCAGCAATACGGGACCCATTTCTACCAGAGGGGGAAAAACACCTTCCATCAACCCATAAATCACATAGTCCACAATATTGTTCTGTCCCATTTGAGGCATGCTCCTTGCGAACTGGGCAGTGCGGGGACTGTTTTCAATAATGAAGGCGAAGGCGGTGGAGACCTTGCGATAGCCGAAATAGCGGATCTCGACCGGCTGCTCGTCCAGGTAAAGGGCAACCTCCTCTTCTTTGAGATCACGGTAATAGATTCTGTTCTGATCTCGGGCGGAGAAAGTCAGATAGATGCCCTGCCGATCCGCTCCCTGCGCTATTGGGCCCAGCAAAAACGAGGTCAGGACTGCGGCTGGAAGGTATCGTTTCATGGAACCCTCAGTTTCCTCAGATTTAGATGATCATGCAAGGAAGAAGTTACATGGCGCCCACTTGGTGGGCCCCGGGCACCCGCTTTTGTCTTGACAATACAACGGTTTGCGGCTAAAAACGTGGCAACGAATTGGGGAATTTAACTGTTAGTACCGCGAGTTTCGATAGAGAGATCAGTAAACCGTCAAATTAGGGAGGCTTTATGAGAATCGAACCAAACCGTATCAAAACCTTTGTCGTGATCCTGAGCCTGCTGTTGGTCTTGCAGGCCAGCAACTCGTTCGCTCAGCTGGTGCCCGAGGTGGCCGCATTCGGCTATGCCGACACCATCTTTGTCAACGGGAAGGTGGTGAGCATGGACGATGAGTCCCGCTCAACCACGGTTGGAAACATCTATGAGGCCATTGCCGTTAAGGGTGACAAGATCATGAAACTGGGAACCACCGCCCAGGTAAGAACTGTGGCAGGTCCCGACACCCTGGTTCTCGATTTGAAGGGAAGAACCCTGATTCCCGGCATTATTGAGCCCCACAGCCACATGTACGGCCGGGCCGTGCAGTTACTGGATCGATTGGGCTTTAAGTATCCTCCCGAAGGAGTCCTTTTTACCTCAGCCACAGCGGATCCCAACTCCCTGGAAAAGACCCAGGCCATCATGCGTGATGCCATCAAGGAAGCGGTCGAGAAGGTGGACCCAGGTGACTGGATTGTCCTTTCATTGGGACGTCATCCTGAGGAAGCACCCCAGCAACTCCGCCTGTGGCAAATGACTCGGCGTTTGACCAACCGCAAGACTATGGATTTGTGGTCGCCGGAGAACCCAGTGCTGATGCGGCCCGGGTTGAGAGGGAATGTCAATTCCAAGGCGTTGGAGGTTTTGAATGAGTTTTTTCCCGGCTATTCCGAATCCATCCACGAGACCATGCATGGGGACGTCATCGGAGAAGACATTGCCGACATCGGATGGGTGGGAAGCCAGGAGATGTCGGTCATCACCTGGGAGCTGTTTCTGGAAAAACTCCCTCTGAACACCTTGGCCCAGGCCATCAAGATCATCTCTGAGGAAGCCGCAACCAAGGGAATCACCACCTTTTCCAGCCGCATTCAGTTCCCCAAGATCATGAGCGGCTATGCCACCCTGGCCGGATTGGGCCAGATGCCCATTCGCCTCTCGGCCCACTATGAAATCCATCGTCTGCCCACCGATCCCCAGCAGACCCGTCAAATCTATCGACGGACCGGAGTCCTGCAAGGAATCGGAGACGATTATCTGTGGATTGACGGCGTGGCCTCAGAGCGCTGGGATTCGCTTTACCCGGAATCGTGTACAGGACCCGATACCATCGCTCCACCCCACATCAAGGCTCGAGAAGTCTGTCCCGTACCCGGGGAACTGCCTTGGGATACGCTTCAAAATGCGGCCGCGGCCGGCTGGCGCCTGGCGGGCGTGCATATGTGCGGCAGTGAAAGTGCGCGAGCCTTCTTTACGATGATCGATCGAGCCCGGGAAGTGAACGGCTGGAGCATGCAGCAGGTGCGCGACCTGAGAATGACCGGCGAGCACTGCAATCTGATCGGAAAAAGCCCGGAGATCATCCAGCAACTGAAGGATTACGGCATCATCTTGAGCTGCGGTCCCGACATCGTCGGAGAATCACCCGCCTGGGTTAAGGACTACGGCGAGCAGATCCAGCCCTTTATACTGCCCTTCAAGACCTGGATCGATGCGGGTGTGAAGCTGGTAGGACAGCACTATGGTTCCACCCCGCCCTTTAACAAGCTGTGGCAGGCTGTGACTCGCCAATTTGATGGGGTGGTCTGGCAACCCGAAGAGCGGATTGACCGTGTGCATGCCATGAAGATGTGGACCTCATGGGCCTCTGAATACATCCTCAAGCAGGACCAGCTGGGCACGCTGGTAGCCGGGAAGTTCGCCGATCTGGTGGTCATGGATCGCGACTACTTTACGGTACCTGTCGATGACATCTTGAAGATCCGCACTCCCCTGACCATGGTGGGCGGCAAGATCATCCAGTTGCAGGAGTCCCTGGCCAGCGACTTTGGCATCGAGCCGGTGGGACCCGTCTACGATTTTTCAGATGAAGACGTCGCCGCTCAATTCTTGAGAGAGAGAAGAGGCAACTGAGCATCGTTCGTAGGTCATAAGGGACATCCCTCGCCACCCATAAGTGGAGGGGATGTCCCTTTTTTCTTTCTCACCCAGCCGGATTCCGGCCCCACCCCCGTTTCCTCATCTTTAATCGAAAGCGCAGACCAACCGGAAGTTTAAAAATTGGCACTTGGCCGTGTAACCTCTCGGGGTGGGTAGCGGTTATATCAAGGTGGAAAGCAATTGACGGAAACGGGGAAATGGACGCAACGACAGCAGTACTGGGGTGGTTCCGGGGACGTCGCCCCGTTGGGGCTCCGGAGGCCGTGACACCAGAATGACCGTTGGGGGCAACCGGTGGCTCGCCCCTTCGGGGCGAAAGTCAAAATCCCAAACCTGACCTGGAACCTGGAAGGCGCGCGGAGCGCGCTCCGACGTCACCAAGTGACGAGGGCTTAGTTCAGGTTGACCATGCTGACCTCAGTCTCCTGGGCGGTTTCCAAGGAAGGGGTTCCCGGGGGCAATTTCCCCTTGGGCACGCTGACGTAACCCTTGATTTGGTCCTTGAGCACCTGATTGATGACCAGTTCGTAATGGATCTTCTCTGGGCCCACGTAGAAATTGACGGGAGTATTGACGTTGATATTCTTCCTCTCCATTTTCCGATCGTCTACAAAAATATGCAGATCGGCGCGTTGGCGTTTCGTATCCGCTTTTCGCAACTCCACGGAGATGTTACCCACTTGGGATCTTTTCTTCTTGCGGAAGTCAAAGGTGACGTACTCCCTTTCACCTCGCCGTATGAGCTCATCCAGTCCATCGCTGGTAGTGGCGATCATATTTCCCTGCGCAGTCACACGCACTCCCAGTGCTGTGAGCTTCGTAAGTGTCTGAGTCAGTTCTTCCTGGTTGCTTGCCACGCTGGCTTTGACGGTGGAAATTTCTTCATCCACACCTTCAAATTTCTGACCCGCTTCTTCCTGAAAAGCGGCCACTTCCTGGGCCTTGAGAGCAATTTCTTCGGTCAGTGCCGCGACACTCCTGACCTGCTCTTCCTTGAGCTCCACCGCCAGCTCCTGTGCTCTTCTGAGGTCACGCTGGGTCACGCCCACGCGTTCCATAGTGACTTCCTGCCGGGATTGCAATGCGGCAAGCTGATCGCCATTCCCGTCCAACCTTCTCGCCACAAGCTCCAGGGACTGACCGACAACCACCATCTGCTCCTGAAAGGCTTCGGCCTGAACGCTCTGCTGCCATAAGAAATAGCCCAGCACTGAGCCCAAAGCTAATCCAGCAATCGAGAGAACAGTCACCAGGTCCACCGTCGCTCGGGGCGGTCGACTGTAGGTAACGTTTGGGGCTGGGGCTGGAGCTGAAGCACTCGTTTCGCCCGATTTCCCCGACCGTGCATGGGGGTTCACCAGAAGATCAGATAAGTCTTTACCGGCCACTTTTTTTACCTCGCGTGTTCTTTGCGGTTCAAACGGTTAGTAGATGTTTGTTGAAAGACTATAACAGCCGCTATAACCTTATGTTTCTTAGCTTTGCCGGACGATTCTACCTTAGATTCCGCGATTTTGTCAAGTACATTCATCACAGTCGACAGGGACATTTTCCCTTTTTTCTTTTCATCCAACGCGCACTCATAGATATTAGATTGCCAGATGGCCAAAAAGTTGAATTTATTGTCGATGATTGGGCCGGGAATTCTGGTTGCGGCCACCGGAGTGGGTGCGGGAGACCTGGCAGCAGCCACCTTTAGCGGAGCCCAACTGGGAGTGGCCATTTTATGGGCGGTTGTTCTAGGGGCTTTTTTCAAATTTGTTCTCAATGAAGGATTGACCCGCTGGCAACTGGCCACCGGCAACACCCTGCTGGAGGGAGTGGTCATCCACCTGGGGCGTCCTGTCCGCTATGGCTTTCTGGCCTATCTTCTGACCTGGAGCTTCATGGTCGCCGCCTCTTTGATGAGCGCCTGTGGTGTTGCTGCCCAGGCCATTCTGCCCGTCTCCGAGGATCCAGTCACGGGAAAAATCATCTACGGAATCCTTCTGAGCCTCATCGGTGTGGTTCTGGTTCGTGTGGGTGGGTATTCCCTCTTTGAAAAAGTGATGAGGGTCTGTATTGGTTTGATGTTTGTCACCGTTGTGGCAACCGCTATTCTGTTGAGGCCGAACTGGGGCCAGCTCCTGAGCGGGTTGCTGGTACCCTCCATCCCTCAAATCAATGGTGAAGGATTGGCCTGGACCATTGCCTTGATGGGAGGGGTAGGGGGCACGGTAACGGTCCTCTGCTACGGTTACTGGATCCGTGAGGAAGAACGACTCAATACCGATGATCTGCGCGTCTGCCGGATCGACCTGGGGGTTGCTTACGCACTGACCGCCGTGTTTGGTCTGGCCATGGTCACCATCGGAAGCACCATCGAAATTGAAGGCAGCGGCGCCACCCTGGTGATCCGATTAGCCGATCAACTGGTAGGACAACTGGGTCTCATCGGTAAGTGGGCTTTCCTGCTGGGAGCATTCGGGGCGGTCTTCAGCAGCCTGCTGGGAGTCTGGCAAAGTGTCCCCTATCTGTTTACGGATCTGTGGGGAATGATGGGAGAAGGTCAACCCTCCCCGGAACGCTCCATCGATACCCGATCCAAATCCTACCGATGGTACTTGTACGCCATGGCCACCCTTCCCATGATTGGGCTGTGGGTTGGATTCGCCAGCATGCAAAAGTTTAACGCCATTTGGGGAGCCCTCTTTATGCCCATGTTGGCGATGACCCTGTTGATCTTGAATGGGCGAGCACGGTGGGTGGGTGAAGGCTATAAAAACCGTCCACTCACCTCCACGGTTCTGGTGCTGATCCTGTTGTTTTTCCTGATGGCGGGCTGGTTGACGATCCGATAAGCCGGCGGAACACACCGATCCAAGCGGATTCTCGCTGAAAGGAGTGGGCATGCCTGAAGAATCCGTCAACGATCCTTCGCCTTTCTTCACCGCCATGAGGAAATGGGGGTCCTGGCTATCTCCCCCCGGTAGCTTGACATCCCTCTCCGCCCGACTTATATTATAATCAGATGAATCAGAAAAATCAGAATATTCAGATAAAAAGCGCCCGGCAGAGGCAAGACCCCAAGGCGGGCTGTTGCAGGGTGGAATCGGTCGTCACGGTGGATAATCGAGGTCAGATGGTTTTGCCCAAGGAAATTCGAGAGAAACTGAAGCTGGGAGCGGGAGACAAATTAGCCCTGGTGACCTGGCAAAAAGGGGAGGAAGTGTGCTGCATCTCCCTCATTCCCGTAGACAGTCTTTCCGACATGGTCAAGGGGATGCTGGGACCGGTGATCAAGGAAATTTTTTGATAAAGAGGAGATAGGGTGATGAAAACCCGTGAGATCCACACAGCGGTAAGAAAAAAGTATGCCGAAATAGCACAAACGGGAGGTTCCTGCTGTGGTCCATCCTGTTGTGGGGAAGACGAGCCAGCAAGGGATCTCGAGCGGGCCATGACCCTAAGCCAGGCAATGGGCTACAGTGGCGAGGATCTGGAACGCGTTCCTGAGGGAGCAAACCTGGGTTTGGGCTGTGGGAACCCGGTGGCCCTGGCCTCATTGGAGAAGGGTCAATCGGTACTGGATCTCGGTTCAGGAGCGGGATTTGACTCCTTTCTGGCCGCCAACCAGGTGGGAGAGAACGGCAAGGTCATCGGAGTGGACATGACTGCGGAGATGATTGATCGGGCACAGCACAATGCTGAGAAAGGCGGCTATGAAAACGTGGAGTTTCGATTGGGAAAAATTGAACATCTGCCGTTGGCCGATCACTCGGTTGACGTGGTTCTCTCCAACTGTGTGATCAACCTCTCGCCTGATAAAGAGCAGGTGTTCCAGGAAGCCTTTAGAACCCTCAAACCGGGAGGCCGGTTGATGGTCTCAGATATCGTTTTGATGAGGCCGCTTCCCGGCTTCATCAAAACCTGCATGGAGGCCTATGTGGCTTGCCTTGCTGGAGCGGCAACCCGGGAAAACTACCTGATAGCCATCCAGGCGGCCGGATTTTCGGACATCGAAATCGTGGAGGAAACATCGGTTCCCATC
>JACZQQ010000307.1 GCA_022545645.1 Acidobacteriota bacterium
TGCTCCTCTTGTTCTGAATTTTACGAAGAAAAGTTAAAAGTGACCGAATGGCTGAAAGAAGCCGAGAACTTTCAGCTGGAGCCCCCACCCGGCATCTGGGAGAGAATTGACTCCGAAATCACCCCGAAACCAAAAACATCCGGTAAGAAACCAACTCCGCCAGCTAAAAAATAAGGGCCGGCAAGGACCCAGGACTGCCTCCTGTCTCCTTACCTCATTCACTGATTTTGCTGCTCTAGCGTTCTGCGCTCCTGAATCAGCTCCCTTTCTTCCCTTTCCATCCTCTCAATGAACTGATCGGCATTGCGCAGAGATCTTCTAAAGTCGCGGGTCAATTCCGTGGCCGTGGGGAGATTACGGATGACGTGGGGTGTAATAAAGAAAACCAGCTCGTTTCGCCGTTTGTTACGGGTCGTCGTTCCAAAGAGGCCGCCTATAATAGGAATACTTCCTAAAACGGGAACCCGGTTACGCCCCTCATCGAAACTGTCGCTGATAATACCGGCAATGGCCACGGTCTGACCATCGCGAACGATGAGGGATGTGGAAATGGAATTGGTGTTGATGGTGGGTGTCAGTGACTGTCCTGTGGCCGAACTGACTTCAATGGCCAGATCCATGGTGACAATACCGCTGGCGCTAATTCTGGGCAGGATCAAAAGGGTCACACCCGTGGGACGAAACTGAATGGAATTCACGAAATTGGTTGACCCGGACTGCAGCGGGTCTCCAAAAGATGCGGTTGTGACCGGCACCTCAGCTCCTATGTTGATCTGTGCCTGCACACCATCCAGGGCCAGGATGCGGGGAGCTTCCAGGATTCGGACGTTGGTCTTTGCACTCAGGGCAGTAATGATCGTCCTCAACTGACGGCTTGAGCCAATGAACGCCGTGGTTGTGGCAGAGAGGGTGCCATCGACGATCGACCCTATCGTGGGGGGACCCAGGTCGGGGTTTGCGGCTTCCAGAAACATCGACACCCCGTAACTGAGGTTATCTTGAAGCTCTACGGCATAAATCTTGGCCTCGATGAGAACCTGTCTGGGAAGGACATCCAACTGCCTGATGGTCTGAAGGAGAAACTGATAATCCCCTTCAGTGGCCTGGATGATCAGTGAGTTATTGAACTCGTTGACGACAATCTTGATGTTACCCGTTACCACGGCTCGAATATCGGATCCACCGGCCATGGGACGACCCGACAGAGAAGGTCCCAAAGTACTCCCTCGAAATCTTTCCTGAGGCAACTGTTGGCCGGGGACAAAGCCCGGTTGTGTGGCCTGTTGTTGGAGTTGACCGCCTTCCACCATGGAGGGGATACCCACACCATCCTGATACAACTGAGACAAGATGTTGGCAATATTGGTGGCGGTATTGTTTTCAACCTGGTACACGAAGGTCCTGAGGTTGCTCCCGGAGGAAGGGGTATCCAGTTTGTCAATCCATTTTTGCACCTCCTGGAACACATCAGCTGAACGCGTCACCACCAGGATGCTGTTCAACCTTTCAATGGTGACCAGACGCACGCCGGCCGGGGCACCGGGGGCAAAGATATGGGCAAGATCTGCAGCGATATCGGCAGCCTGGTTATAGCGTATGGGAACCAGATCCACGGTCGTCATGTCGAAGTATTCGGTATCCAAAAGCCGAATCAGCTTGAGCGCCTGCTCAACGTTTTGCCGGTAGTCGGTGAGAATCAGAATATTGGCGGAAGCATAATTAATCATGTTGGCGCCGTTGGACACAAAAGGCGTAATCAGCGTCACCATCTCGCTGGAGGGGATATGGTGCAAGGCAATGACATAGGTCAGGACGCCTTCGTTCTGGATTTCTCCCGGACCGGGTTCCTGAGGCGGGCCTATGGTGGACACCACCGGCCCCTGAGCAGCGGGTGCAGGCGGGACCGGCTGTGGGGCAGGCTGAAGCTGCGCCGCACCCGGCTGGGCTGCTCCTTCCTGCACCTGGGAAGCTTCGGGATTGACGATCAGTTCATGGGGGATTTTGGTCGTCTCTCCCAAGGGAACGATGACATACATTCCGTCCTGCCTGACAATCCCCTGCCCATTCATTTGCAGAAGCTGTTCCAGGATCTCAAAGGCGTTCTCTCTTGGGATTTCACCCATGGTATGAATGCTGGCCGTTCCCTGGACCCGCGGGTCGATGATGTAGGAGTATCCCAACTCCTTCATGACCGTATCGATCAGTGTGGTGATGGGAACGTCGTTGAAACGGAATATCAAGCCGTTTGATGAAATCGGACGCTGGGGAGAAGAAGCCTGAACTGGAGGAGTCTCGACCTGCTCTGCAAGTTCCTCTTCTTGGGATTCTCCTTCCTCCGCAAGTTCGCCTTCTTCTTCAAACTCCTCCTCCGTAGCAGGTTCACCTTCCTGCACTGCCTCCTGCTCGGGAGGTTCCTGGGCCTGGAGTGGAGTGGCCGCAGCAACTGGTAGACCAACAATCTGAAAGCTGAGAAGAACCATCAAAAAAACAAAAAGTGCTCGCATATTTGTCACTCTATAAAAACATGTAAATTCTCGGATTCGGCACCTGAGGTGCCTCCCACATTCCGTGCGCCCTA
>JACZQQ010000308.1 GCA_022545645.1 Acidobacteriota bacterium
TTCGTCCCGGGAGCTCATGGTACTCCACACTCTTGGGGTCGACGGAGGATATAGCCAGGAAGATGTCATCCAGGTCGCCAAGTGTTTAACAGGCTGGACCATTACCGCTCCCCGACAGGGTGGCTCTTTTCAATTTCGACCCGTTCTGCACGAGGATGGGAACAAAGTGGTTTTGGGACACCGGATTCGATCCGGCGGCATTGAAGAAGGAGAGCAGGTCCTCAGGATGTTGGCTAACCATCCGTCCACCGCCCGCTTTATTTCCACCAAACTGGTTCGGCGCTTCGTCGCCGATGATCCTCCCCCAGACCTGGTGGATGCGGCAAGTCTCACCTTCGAGAAAACGGGTGGAGACCTCCGAGAAGTCTTGCGGACCCTCTTTACTCATCCTCACTTTTTCTCCCCCCAAGTCTATCAGGCCAAAATCAAAAAACCCCTTGAATTGGTGGCAAGCGCCTTGCGCGCTTCGGGAGCAGAGATGAAGCCGGCACGTCATCTGATTCGGATGATGGCCGAAATGGGGGAGGCCCTTTACCTGTGCCAGGAGCCGACCGGATACCCGGATGTGGCCTCTGCCTGGATCAATACCAACTCACTGTTGAAGCGTCTCAACTTCGCCCTGGCTCTAGCCTCCGATCGGATTCCTCAGATTCGGGTAGATCTCGCATCGGCCTGGCCTCTGTTTCAGCAGCTCCGATTGCCTGAACCCAGCGCCCAGCAACTCGAACAAACCCGTTCACTCCTGGGTCAGGTCGGTGAAGAGGAGAACCAGCGAGGCGATCTCCGACCCGCTCGCTTTCCCAAGCAGGTCATCGCCTCTGCCTTCATGCTGGGCTCACCTCAATTCCAAAAGAGGTAAAGAGGTAAATATGATTACCCGAAGGATCTTTCTCAAAAACAGCGGTCTAGCCCTTGTGGGAATGGGAGCAGTGCCCAGTTTTGTCTTTCGTACCGTCCTGGCAGCTCCTGGAGACGACCGGCGCAAGAAGGTTCTCATCACCGTCTTTCAGCGAGGAGGAGTGGACGGACTCAACACCGTAGTGCCTTTTGGCGAGAAGGGGTACTACTCGAGTCGCCCGACCATCGCCATTCCGGCTCCAAGCTCCAAGCAAGAATCTGCGCTCGACCTGAACGGATTTTTTGGACTCCACCCCTCACTGAAGCCCCTTCACGGTCTCTACAAAAGGCAGCAACTGGCCATCATACATGCCGCCGGTTCCCCCCACTCCACGCGCTCACATTTTGATGCTCAGGACTTTATGGAGTCGGCCGCTCCAGGTGCCAAGAACACTTCTGACGGATGGTTGAATCGTTACCTGCAACACAATCCCGACCCGGAGGCGACCTCCTTTCGAAGCGTTGCCATGGGAACAACGCTTCCTCGTTCTCTCAAAGGTGAGGCTCCGACGATCGCATTGGGGAACATCGATTCCTTTGACCTGAGAGCGGGTTCCCTCCAACAACAGGCTCGTTCCGCCTACGAAACCCTTTACGATCAAGAGACCAACTCTCTCCTATCGGGCACGGCTCAGGAAATGTTCCAAGCCATTGATTTTCTCAAGGAAGCCAACCCGGCTCAGTACCGTCCCGCCGAGGGGGTCCAATATCCGCGAGGTCGTTTCGGCCAGAGTCTCAGACAGGTCGCCCAGTTGATCAAAGCCGACATCGGATTAGAGGTGGCCTTCCTGGATATCGGCGGGTGGGATCATCACGTTAATGAGGGGGGTATCACCGGTCAACTCAGCAACCGGCTGAGAGAGTTCAGTCAGGGTCTGGCGGCCCTCTATCAAGATCTGGGAGATCGAATGGAAGACGTGCTGATTCTCACCATGTCGGAATTTGGACGTACGGTTCGGGAAAACGGCAACGCCGGCACCGATCATGGCCACGCCAACGTGATGTTTGCCCTGGGTGGCCCGGTCAAGGGTGGAAGGATCTACGGGCAGTGGCCGGGTCTTGCCTCTGAGCAGCTTTATGAGGGACGGGATCTCGCTTTAACCACCGATTTTCGTGATGTGTTCTCAGAAGTGCTGGTTCGCCATCTCGGCTGTTCCAATACAGACCCCATCTTCCCGGATTTCCAAGTCGATGCGAAACGATTCAAGGGGATACTGTAGGGAGAAGCTGACCCGCAGACCGCAGACAACAGCCGGCAGACCGGCTGAAATTCAAAATCCCAAATCCCAAATCCCAAACAAATTCAAAATCTCGAATTCCAAATTCAAAACGAATTCCTATTTTCTATTTTCTATTTTCTGCGCGCGAAGCGCGCTTAGACCGCAGACAGAAACTCTGTGTGAATCCACTTACATCCGGGTGATCCGTGGGTCTCCTGCCGCCTTCTTTAGCTTGGTCAGATAAATTCCGCTCAAAATCAGGATTCCTCCCAGGATTTGAAGTAGGGTGATTTCCTCCCCAATAAAGAACCAAGCGAAAAGGAGTGTCCAAAAAGGGACCAGGTTGGCATAGATGGCGGTTTTCGTACTTCCCAGGCGGTCCACACAGTAAAACCAGATGGAGTAGGCAACAGCCAGAGAGAAGATGGAAGAATAGCCCAGTTCGAGAT
>JACZQQ010000309.1 GCA_022545645.1 Acidobacteriota bacterium
GCAGAATGGCGCAGAGATGCATGTGATCCAAGCCATGCTTGGGCACTCTGCAGTGACGATCACCGAAGAACACTATGCCCATTTCTCACCTCATTATGCTGCGCGGAGGGCTTTCCAGGTTCTTCAGGGCAGGAACAATGGGAGGAAAGTGGGAGGACACCAGCAAAAACTCAAATCTGCATGAAACTTTGACCAATGTCTAAACTGTTGCGAATAAAGCACAAAGGTGGGTGTGCCGGGGGTCGGAATCGAACCGACGACACGCGGATTTTCAGTCCGCTGCTCTACCGACTGAGCTACCCCGGCGCAAAAGAAGGCTGTATTCTACCAGAAGGAGACAAGCGACAGAAGAATACAGGAGGTCAAAATGCAAGAACGTATTGATGCCGACAAGGGAGCCCCTCCCGTGGGGCCCTACTCACCCGCTGTTCGTGCCAATGGGCTGATCTTCACTTCCGGACAGATCCCTTTGAATCCCGAGACGGGAGAAATCGTGGGAGACTCCATTCAGGACCAGGTCCGACAAGCCCTGGAGAATCTCAAGACCCTTCTGGAAGCAGCCGGTTCATCGCTGGATAAAGCGGTCAAGTGTACCGTGTATCTTCAAGATCTCCACGATTTTGAACCCATGAACGAGATCTACGCCACCTATTTCAACGGAGAGGTCCCGCCCGCCCGAAGCACGATTCAAGTCGCCAGTTTGCCCAAAGGAGTGGATGTGGAGATTGATGTGATCGCCCTGGAATAGGCGTGGTCGCCCGAGCGGTTAGGATTGCAGCCGCTCGTGGTAAAACTCAGTCAGAGGCATGGGCTTTAGCCCATGGGCCCGCCTGGAAGTGGTTTTTAGACACAAAAAAAAGGGTGGGAGAGGGGCTCCCACCCTGGATCAACGCTCGCGCCCCCAGCCTATCCGGCTGGGACCGTTGCTGAGATCAGTTCACCGAAACAGGAATCTGGCGCGGCTTGGCTTCCTCTTTCTTGGGCAGGGTGACCGTCAGCACTCCGTTCTTGAGATTGGCTGAGATCTTTTCAGCGTCTGCGGATTTCGGCAACAGGAAGCTGCGATAGAATTTCCCATGCCAGCGCTCGACTCGATGACGCTTGGTGTCCTTTTCCTCTGTGAAAGCTCTTTCACCACTGATGCTCAAGCGACCCTCGTTGACGGAGATGTCAATCTCATCTTTTTCAAAGCCGGGAAACTCGGCGGTAAATATGATCTCGGTCTCCGTCTCGGAAACATCGACAGAAGGAGACCATGTCTTGTTCGTCAATCGCCTATCGGTGTCCTCGAAAAAGCGGTCAAAAGTGTCGTTAAAGAGCCGATCTATTCCGGTTAATTCTGTGAAAGGATTAAACCTGACTAATTGCATTTTTTCTTACCTCCAATGTTTAAAATAACCCTCTAAAATTCTTCTTCCATTCTGTGTTCTGCGCAGTTCACAGTCATCCTCACTGGTTGACTTAATTTATTGACCTCATGCAACTTATCTCGTCCATCAACCAGTCCTGCTAGATATATAAGATGGACCTTACGGGCTGTCAAGGTGGTGCGTTGTCCCTGAAAATGCTGGCCTTTCAGTTGCAGTTGTCCGGTCAAGTTTGGAGATGATATGATCGAGCCAGCATGCAGCAAGTATATCTGGACAACAACGCTACCACTCCGCTGGATCCCCTTGTTTTTGAGGCCATGAAACCTCACTATATGGAGGATTTCGGGAACGCTTCCTCGATTCATACCTATGGCCAGAAGGCCAATTCGGCGGTTGAGAATGCGCGCCGGCAGGTCTCCGAACTGATCGGAGCGCGGCCCAACGAGATTGTGTTTACCAGCGGCGGAACGGAGGCCGATAATACGGCGTTGCGTGGAGTTCTAACCCATCACCGTGCGCGGGGAAATCACATTATCACCGCCGTCACGGAGCATTCGGCGGTCCTGCAAACCTGTGAGCAGCTGGAGAAGGAAGGCTTCCGGGTCACTTACCTCCCGGTGGATCGGGAGGGGATGATTTCTCTGGATCGGTTGGAGAAAGCCATTGATGAGGAAACCATACTGATCTCCATCATGCACGCCAACAGCGAGATTGGAGTGATTCAACCTATTCAGGATATGGCGGCCCTGGCACGGGAGAAGAAGGTTCTCTTTCACACCGATGCCGTCCAGACCGTGGCCAAGATTCCCGTGAACGTGGAGGAACTGGGTGTCGATTTACTCTCCCTATCCGCCCATAAGTTCCACGGTCCCAAGGGAGTGGGGGCACTCTATATAAGGTCTGGAGTGAAGATGGACCCACTGCTCTATGGAGGGTCCCATGAGCGCAGTCGACGGGCCGGCACCGTAAACGTGCCCGGCGTTGTCGGTCTGGGACGGAGCGCTGAGCTGGCCCGTGAGGGACTCAACGAGCTGGACACCCGAGTAAAGATGCTGCGAGACCGGTTGGAGAAGGGAATCCTGGAGCACATTCCCGGTACCGCGGTAAACGGATCGAGAACCCACAGAATTCCTCACCTGACCAATATCAGTTTTCGTGCCATCGAAGGGGAGGCCCTTTTGATTTCCCTTGATT
>JACZQQ010000100.1 GCA_022545645.1 Acidobacteriota bacterium
GTCGCAATCTAGACAGGAGATGCTTTGGAAGCACATCAGGCTCCTGGTTGAGCGCAACTGGAAGACGAGGATTTTAGAGCTTGGTGAGGCTCTGCGTACCTTCTGGCGGGACCTGGATCGCGGAGTCTTGTGGTCGAAGCTAACGGCCGCATCCGTCACCCTGGTATTCTTCGCAATGATTCTGACCCAGTTTGGACAGGTCAATCTTCAGGAATATCCGATGATGGCGACTCTTTCGCCCACTTCCAGTCCCCTCTCAAGGCCGGTCATCGCTCAGGTTTCCGTTCACTACCAAGGTACGGAATTTGAGGATCTCATGACCGCCGTATGGAAGATCCCCTTCGAGGACTCCTTGTCCTTAGTGGCGAGAATCAACCCTGACGGTTCCGCCAAAATTGGAAATGTTTTGGAATACCCCAAAAGTCCTGACCTTCTCGAGGCGGTGGAGCTCACTCTTAGTGGCGGCCAGTTTCAGACGGTAAATGCCCAGAGTCTTGACGACTCCTTTGTGATTTATTCCTTCCTGAAGGTTGACGTCTATGAGCACCGCAGGGGACTGTAGCACGGACAATGCAGCATCCGGACCGGGAGTACTAAGTGCCTCGTTCCATAAATATGGTGACGTTTGTGGCGAGCGCGACGGCGTCGAGTTCGCGAAGCGACGACGACGCGATGTCACTGTGCATCGTGGAGGAGGAGCGACAAAGAAATCGATGCCGTCCCGCCGCCACCCTTCGGGCTGATGGGGATTGCGGGCGATCTCTGTGTCTCTTGTCGTCGCCGATGTCCCTGCATCGCCTCCTCCTCGCTCCTTGACCTCGTCTCGCAAGACCCATCTGCAAACGTCATCGTATTTATGGAGCGAGACACTAGGGTATCGACACCACCGTCTTTCCGGTTCCGATGTTCCCTACCGAGTCCACCACCCGCAGGGTGATGGCATGCTCCCCTGGCTCTAAATTTTCAATCCCCAGTGTGTAGTGTTCCGAGTCACTATCCGCGATTCCATCCCCGGGAAAGAGAATATCCCACGGTCCCGCATCGACCGAATACTCGGCTTGATGGACCACACTCCCTTTGGTTTGAACCGTAAATTCCAGGGTGGCCCGAGTTCCCTCGACTTGCGGCACTCCCAATTCCAGGGAGGGGGAGGAATTGGCGATCACAAAGGACTTACTGACCATCTCACGCTCCAGAGCTTGAGCGGACGGGTTACTGGCACGGTCAGAGACCGCCACTTTGACCCAGTAAGCTCCGTCGGGAAAACTCACTCCATCGATGGTGTAGTAGGTCTCCTCCAGATCCTCAGCCAACAGATTCCAGGTGACTTCGTCTTGCCTCCTATAATAAATGGAATACAGGAGATCATCGCCGTTGGGATCTTCTGCGGTCCAAGACACACTCTGAGCGCCTGCAGAATAGACTCTGCGGGAAGGGGCTTGGGCGGGTTGCCCATCTAAATTACGAACGGATCGGGGCAGGGATCTGATGTGAGCCTGGTCGGGGCCGCCCAGGGAAACTCCAGCAGCAGGATTTGCGACCGCGGGTCGGACCAAGGCGATCCCAGGGGGATGAACGGTAAGAGAGGTGAGTTGGGGAGACATGTTGCGTTGGATATAGCTGATCGTTACCGACTCAACGGCATCGCGCTGCGACGTCAAAGCTGTGGATTCTCCCCCCTGGAGGAATTCAATCTTCCACTGGAAGAATCGAGCCGGAGGGCTTTCAATCTGGCTCCCCTCAGCGTCACTGTAGGCATCACTCCAGTCATTCCAGGTCTGGTCCGGCACCCGGGTATTTCCCGAACGAGTGTAGACTCTCACAGGACGCGACCTGGAATTGCTCATCTGCCAGGCAATCACGCCCCACGAAGCAAGCATCTCGGCGTCCCGGACTTTCGATTCGTAGACACCGTTGCTCGACGGCTGGGAAAGCAATTCGAAGACCCAGCCCAAATTGCTGGTGGTGGCATAAATTCTCCCCTCCCACTCGAGCAGTTGAGTGACCTGCTCCTCGGGACTCTCACTGAGAAGGGTTACGAATTTACGGGAATCAATCGATAGAATCCGCCCCTTGTTTCCTGTGGCTACCAAAAGGTTGCCGTTGCTCCGGATGAGCAAATCGAAGGCCAGTTCATCATCGGAAGCGTAGAGGAGATTCACCAAATTCTCCCTGTCGATCTTATAAATCTCCAGCCCGGTCCCTTCACCTGTGCCTGAAATCTCCAGTGTGACCTCTCCGGAATTCCCTGCTGTTTCAGCCGGACTCGGCGGCTCGGGGCCAGACTTCCCTTCCGGATCCTCGGGCCTCATCAGGGCAGCGGCATAGATATTTCCGTACCGATCCACGGTAATGGCCTTGATCTCACGCAGAGGTGAATCGTAAATCACAAAAGGTGATCCGTTGGAGGAGATGCGAAACAGCAAACCTCCCGGTGCAGTCCCAGCCAGGAGATTTCCATCCAGGTCCCACTCCAGCGCGGTAATGTGTGTTTCTTTACTGTCGTAGAAAACGTCACCTTGTCCCTGTGGATTGACCTTGTAGATCGTCCCCTTGGGACCGGTCCCAACGAAGAGATTATTCTGCCTATCTATGGCCAGCGTCCAAATGTACTTTTCGTCTGGATCAAAGAAGACTTCGGCTTCGCCTCGATCGTTGATCCGGTACACCTTGCCACCCGGCCCAGCTCCTGCATAAACCCGGCCCAGGGAATCAACGGCTAAGGCGTAGACTGCCGCATCTTCCACCCTCGCCCATTCGCTCCCTTGCCCTCTGGGATTGACCCGAAAAATCTTCCCATTGTTGCCGGTACCCACATAGAGGTTACCGCCTTGGTCCACGACAGCTGAGTAGATAAACGCCTCCTCAGTATCGATCAGCGGTTCAAGAGCAGGTGCCAAAATCAGTTTCCCGTCACTGGTGACCGAGACTCCTGTGAACTCACCCTGAAGAAATTCACTCTGTTCGGAGGTCGTCCATCGGACAGGCTGAGTGGCTTCCAGAAGAGTGGCGGAAAGAAGCAAGAAGATGGCATATGCGGGGAGGCTGCTGTGATTCATCACTTGGAGGTGTTCGAAAAAATTGTGTCTACTTGACGTTAACGCTGATCTCCTGCCGGCCGTTCAGAACGAACTCTGTTGCCGGCAGTTCGTGCTCAACGTAAATGACCTCACCCATCGACTTCAGTTCACCAGAGGTCTTCCGCGAACCGTAGAGGGCCAGCAGAGAGGGAGGAAGATCGGGCATTCCCTCTCCTGAAATAATGGCTCCCGCCTGCTCACGGACCAGACGAATATAGAGGCGATCGTTTTTCTTCAAGTTGTTAATGGCCTTGATCAACTGCTGGAGGCTCTCAGGAATAAACTCGCCCACACCCGTTTCGGCATCCTCTCGAGTCAAGGACATGCCGTCGGCGACCACGATTTTCAGAGGGCCGGGGGTGATTTCCTCGGGGATCTTCACCGGGTATTTCTTGATGATCGTGTCCCCATTGGATTGGCGTAAAAACACCGTTAACTGGACTTCCTCTCCCGGGTCCACTTCCAACCGGTCCTGCCAAATCGTCTCTACCGTGGCCTCGCGAGTTTGTTCCACGGCGGTAATTTCGACGTCGATCTTCTCCATCACCAACTCCTCGAACCCGCTGTTCAAGAGGAAGTTCACCGGAGAAGCCGCAGCCAGAGCGGCAAAAACGGGACTGCTCACCAGATCGGAAACACTGCTCTCGAAGTTGACGTCGCTTTGCCCTTTGATCGATATGGTGCATTTGACCTGTATCGTTTGGTCGCCTATGGATCGCTCTGAGGAAACGATGCTGCTATGAACCGTGAAGCTCATCAGGAAGGGAGTCAGAAAGTTGTCCGTCACCACCTCAAAATTCAACTCCTTCACCTCATTCCGACTGGTGTGGAGCCGCAACCTCACCGGGATGAGTTGAGCTTCTTCCCCCGCCACACCCATGATTCCCGTGGCACGATCCTGTTTGATGCTCCCGATAGGTTCTAACGTGGCCGAGACCTTCTCACTGGTCATCAGGTTGGGGATAATGGTCAGTACGGCCCCCTTGTTCAGCGGTAAATCGGTGTAGCCTACGCTCAAAAAAGGGTGTCCAAAACCATAAATCCTGTCACCCTCGATGTGGGTAGCCGTGCCACTGGCACTGACATCGATGTCACCTCGGACCAACTGAACAGTGATGGTCGATCCTGCCTGCAAAGGAGCATCCTCATACGCCTCCATACGGGCCGTCCCCATTCCCCGCACCGGTACCAGACCCAACAGCTCCAGCTGAGAGGAGAATTGTTGAATGGATCTGGGGGAAAAGCCGGAGAGGTTCAACGGCGTGGCAATAGGCTGTAACCTTCCCAGGTCCTGCCAACGGGTCAGTGACGGTTCCACAAAGAATTGGGGAAGTTCGAAATGAGACAAGAAGGAGGGGAGTTGTGCCACATCATACATTTTGTCGGGATTGACCCGGCGGGCGCGGCGGGGCCCGCTTTCCGGCTTCTCCTTGAAAATATCCACCATTTCACGGATGGGTGTGATGCCGGCAAAAGGTTCCTTGGCAAAGGGAAAGGCATAGGCAACCGCTCCAATCAGTTTGTCCTCGATGTAAACGGGGCTGCCACTCATTCCGGCGAAGACTCCCGTGCGGGCAATCGGACCACCGGAGAGCCGTGCCAAAATCATATTCTGTTTCGGCCCCACGTTTTTCAGGACACCCAGAATCTCAACCTGGAAGGTGTCGACCCGGGTCCCTTCGAAGACCGTCTTTCCGTATCCCGTCTGTCCCGGTTGGATCGATTCCAGAGGATAAAATTCAACCGACTGGCCGAACAAGGGAAGGGTGACCAGGAAAATTAGGGCCCAGGTATGGCCAAATTGCCGAAGATTCATTTGGAAAGCACTCTCTGCATGTCTAGTCCACCTGCGGGCTAGCAGCTCAAACAGTATACCGAGGGAGAATTCTCCGGGTCAATGCCCCCCGAGTGCCACCCCCTTTCTAACCTATAAGTGGGGAAAGGGTTCTTTGTCAGTGGAGCCTGTCAATATTGGGCTTCGTGCATCATTCATTCATAGAGAGGTATTCACAGGACTTTGACGGAAGTTCATATGCTCAGACTTGATCAGCTGGAAATAACTGGTTTTAAATCATTTGCGGATAAAACATCGGTTCGGTTCGAGGAGGGAATCAGCGGCATCGTCGGACCCAACGGCTGTGGTAAATCCAATCTCGCCGATGCCATCGCTTGGGTGCTGGGTAGCGGAACCGCCCTCAGCCTTCGCGGCGAGAAAATGGATGATGTGATCTTTAGTGGAACCCGCAAGCGCCGACCCTCGGGAGTCGTGGAAGCCACCCTTACCTTTTCTCGAACCGACAGTGAGCCCATCGTGCTGAAGGAAACGGAGTTTTCAGGAGAAGTCCTGGAAATCAGCCGCAAGCTTTACCGCTCGGGAGAAAGTGTCTACTCGGTCAACCAACGTCGTTGCCGTCTCAAAGATATCCATTCGGTGTTGGAAGAAGCAGGTCTCGGGTTCGCCTCTTATGCCCTCATTGCCCAGGGAAAAATCGGTTGGTTCCTGCGCGCCAAACCGGTGGAGCGGCGTGCCGTCATCGAAGAGGCTGCCCGGATCACAGGATATAAGAGCCGACGGCGCAGTGCCGAATTGAAACTGGAACTGGCCCAGCAGAACCTGCTTCGGGTCAACGACATTGTCGGCGAGATCGAACGCCGACTCCGGTCGCTCAAGCGTCAGGCCGCTACAGCCCGCCGCTACCAAAAGGTGAAGGAGGAGTTCCGACAGGTTCAGCGCCAGAAGTTCGTCATAGAAGCCCATCAGTTGAAAGTTCGGCTCGAGGTTCTGGAGCGAGAGTTGGAGCAGCTGAAAACTTCTGAGGTCGATGTGGGCAAAGAGTTGGCACAGGGCGAGAAAGTTCATCACCAGACTCTGGAACAAAGAGATCAATTGGAAGCAGAACTGGCACAATTACGACAGAGTCTTTCGGAAACTCGACTGGAAGTGGACCGCACCGAGAATTCCATTCGCTATCATCGTGAGCAAATCGAGGCCAGCCGGAAGACCCTGGATATGAACGCGGCAGAACAACAGGCCATCGCCCAATCTCTGGAACAGGTTGGGGAAGAATTGATGCGTTTTCAGTCCGAATATTCCGATCTGGAAAAAGAGGAGAAACAGATTGAAGCGGCAATTCAAGAGCAGACTGAGCGGGTTGCCCGACATGAAAATGAGGTGGGAGAAGCCGAGAGCCGGGCGGCAGAACTCCAAACAGGCCTGCTGCAACTGTCGGCAGAGACCGCTTCTTTGAATAATCTCAAAGGACAACTTGAGCAGCGGCTCAAGGCCGCCCATGCCAACCGCGAGCGATTGGAAAGAGAACGAGCCCGGCACTCACTGAAATTGGAGGAAAGCTCGACTTGCTTTGCAGAGACCCAGGTCAACCTGGAAAAGAAGAGGTCGGAAGCAACTCTGCTGAGCCAGCAACTCGATGATCAAAGGTCCAGGAAGACGGAGCTGGAAAGCCAGTTGGAGGAAATCAGAGAAGAAGCGACTGAAACCCAGCGGCAGCTGATCGCCCAGGAGGAGCGACTGCACTCCCTTCAAGAACTCCAACTCAGTCATGCCCAATATAGCGAAGGAGTGCAGAAGATCCTGAGGCATCTCAACTCCACCGATCGCATCAAAACCGACGGTACCCTTGCTGACTTCATCGAGACAAAGCCTGAATACGAAAGGCTGGTGGAAGAGTTTCTGGATGAAGAGCTGGAGTACATTCTCGTCGATTCCCTGGAAGAAGCGGTACTTGGGGTCTCCGAGTTAAGGACGCTGAAGAGCGGGAGGTGTACCTTTCTGACCCTTTCTTCATCCAACGGATTTCAGAAAAGCACTGGCCACACTCCAGTTGTTGGATCTGTATCAAGAAACGGTGTTCACGGGACCCTGGCCGACCTGCTGCAGATGAAACCTGAAGTCAAAAATGCCTTTACCCGAACCCTACCCCAGAGAGCCGAGGCCATCGTCGTTTCCGATCTGGAAAGCGCTTTCCAACTCGCTCCCCATTATCCTGAGCGCACTTTCATCACCTTGGCTGGCGAATCCCTCACGCCCCGAGGATTGCTGTCAGCCAGCACTGCGCAGGCCAAGAAACTGGGACTGCTGAGTCTGAAACGACAGAAGAGAGAACTGGAAGAACGCATCCTGACGGTGCAGGCCAAACTCTCGGCGCTTCGAGAACAAGAGGAAAAGAAGCAGGTGCAGCTCCAGGCAGCTCTAGAGAATTTTACAAACCGGGAAGAATCCCTGCGCCAGCTGGAAAAGGAGATGATCGGCCTCACCCACCAGGAAGAACAGTGGGAGGGAGAAAAACAGCTCCAAATCGATGCACTGGAAGTCCTCACAGACGAGTTGACCCAGTTGCATCTTGAGCAGGAGCAACAGGCCGGAAAGGTTCAGGAAGTCGAACAGCAGTTCATCGAAAAACAAGCCTCGCAGGCCGAAGACGAGAAGATGCTGTCCCAGATTCAAGAATCCCTGCAGCAGCTCAGGGTAGAGTTCGGAAGGATTCGCGAGCAACTTCATTCGGTTTCCTCGGATGGCAAGGTTTTGGATGAACGGCGCCTGGCACTGGACCGAACGGTGGAGCGGATCCAAGAACAGCGAAAGGGTCTCGAGGCTCGAAAGGAAGCCACCCAGGCAACCCGTACACAGACCGAAGAACGATCGGAAAAGATGACGGCGAACCTCGAAACCCTGGCCACAGATTTTTCAAGTCACCAGGAAACCGTGGAACAGCTCACCGCCTCTCTTGATGAGCGGGAAAAGGAGTACAGCAGGTGGAAAGAAAATTATCCGAAAAGCGAGAAGCAATTGGTCGACTTGCGAGAACGCAAGGAAGAGTTGCAGGAAGAGCGAGCCCAGGTGGATGTCGATCTGGCACGAGTGGAGACTCAACTCCAGAACATCAACCAACAGTGCATGGAGCGACTTCAAATCTCTTTGGATGAAGCTGCTGTCGGGATCGACCCGGACGAGGTCCCTGCAGAGGTTGTCCAACAATACAATGACCTCAAGCAGCGCCTGGACAATTTCGGTCCCATCAATATGGCGGCCTTACAGGAGTACCAGGAAATCGAAGAACGCCACAATTTTCTCGAATCACAGCGTCAAGATATCGAAGGGTCCATTGCCGACACGACACGGGCCATTCGGGAAATTAACCGTCGCAGCAGTGAAAAGTTTCGCGACGCCTTTGAAGCAATCAATCGCCACTTCAACGAGATCTTTCAGAAGCTCTTTGGAGGTGGGGAGTGTGGAATGCGGCTCCTGGATGAAGAGGACCTTTTGGAGAGCGGTGTGGATATCTACGCCCAACCTCCCGGGAAAAAGCTTCAAAACGTCAGGCTTCTTTCCGGTGGAGAGGAAGCACTCACCGTCTTTGCCCTTCTGATGGGTATTTTCACTTACCGGCCCAGCCGTTTTTGTGTTCTCGATGAGGTCGACGCACCTCTTGACGATGCCAATGTCACCCGCTTCACCAACCTGATCCAAGAAATGAGTGAGCAGACACAGTTCATTGTCATCACTCACAACAAACACACGATGCAGACGGCCAACACCCTTTACGGAATCACCATGGAGGAAGCGGGCGTTTCTCAGGTGGTGTCCGTGAAATTCCCTGGACAGGAGAATGGGGACTCTGAGAGAAAACCCTAAATCACAGCCGGCAAACCGGCTGAAATTCCAAATCTTAAATCCCAAATCTCAAACAAATTCCAAGCACTAAATCACAAACCCTTTCGGTTTAAAACAGTCCGGGAACCCACACTCAGAGGTTTTGAACTTGTAATTTAGGATTTGGTG
>JACZQQ010000310.1 GCA_022545645.1 Acidobacteriota bacterium
GAACTGGCTACCTCCTTCAATACCATGGCGACCCGACTCGGTCAGCAGTTCAATACCTTAAGTATGGTCAACGAGATCGACCGGGCGATCCTCTCAGCTCTGGATACCGAGCAGGTCGCAGCCACACTGCTTTCCCGCATGCATGAGATTCTTCCCTGCGACTCGGTGAGCGTCACTTTCCTCAATGTCAACGGGACTAAAGAGGCCCGAACCTATGTAGCCAAGGCCCTGGGTGCAAAACAGGTGGTGACCAGCGAACTCACCCCTGAGGAGATCCAGACTCTTTACAACCATCCGGACAGTGTCACCATCCCTGTGGATACCCATCTTCCCCACTACCTGTCTCCTCTGGCGGAGCAGGGGATGAAATCGATTTCGGTTCTGCCTATTTTCGTCAAAGATCAGTTATCGGGAATCATCAGCCTGGGTCACTTGGCTGCGTCGGCCCACAGCGAAGAAGATTTAAGCTATGGCCGTCAAGTCGCTGATCAGGTGGCCGTGGCGCTCACCAATGCGGGGTTGGTCCATGAGCAAAGAGAATTGATCAGTTTGTTCGAGCGCTACGTTTCTCCTGAAGTGGCTGCCGAAATCATCAACAGGCAAGGGGAGATTATCCTTGCCGGGCAAGAGATGGAAGCCACCGTGGTGTTTACGGATATCCGGAATTTTACCGCGTTGACAGCGGGAAAGCCTTCCGCTGAGGTTCTGTCCTGGCTCAACAATTACTTCACGGCCATGAGCCGGATCATCTTGAAAAATGGAGGTTTCTTGAACAAATTCATGGGCGATGGCTTGCTGGTACTTTTCGGTGTGCCCCTGGGAGAGACCGCCGCCAAGAGTGCCTGTAAGGCTGTGCAGGCGGCACTGGAAATGCTCGATCGGGTTCAGGAAATGAATAGGGAAAGCGAACCGGAAGAGCCTGAGCTTCGGATCGGCATTGGCCTTCACACCGGCACCCTGACCGCCGGTAACCTGGGAGCCCGGGAACGCATGGAATACTCGGTCATCGGCGAAACGGTGAATCTGGCCTCCCGTTTGGAGGAGCTCACCAAGAAGTTCAAAACGGGCATGGTGATGAGTTCTGAGACGCACGAGCTCATTCGAGATCGTTTTTCTACAACCTTCCTGGGAGAGGTCTCTATTCGTGGTTTCCCGGGCAAGAGCCGTGTCTATACGGTGGAAGTCGAACCAGAGAGAGTCCATTGAGAACTAAAGGAATCTTTATCGTTTTTGCCTTGTGTGCCACCTTTTGGGGATGTTCCTTCCACAGGGTGGTCAGCATGCCTGAGGATCTGATAGGAGTGTGGAAGACGGCCGATAAGAGATATGAGGATCGCTATTTCGAGCTCAATGCGGACCGGGTTATTTTTTCCACCGGGGGATGGGGAGTCACCGCCCACCCCATTGATCGGATCGAAGAGCATAATGAAAACGGGAAAATCCTGTACATCATCTACTATCCGACTGAAGAAGGAGACGCGTCCCAGTTTTCCTTCTACTATGATCCCACCCAGAGCGTGATTCGATTCAAGAATCAAGAACAATTCGAATGGGTCAAATGGGTGGAAGGAGCTCTGGGCGACCAGGAATCAGCAGGTGATCAGCTTACCTCTTGAGAGTTTGGGGACAGTCCCCGAATTCTGGGAGAATTCTGGGACTGTCCCCAAACTCTCCCTCATTGTTCTCTTTGGATGCCCACCACCGTGGGTTTTTGGGAATCGTTGCGGATAAAGACCTCCACCTTCTTTCTCCACTGCGGCTGCTCTCGGCTGGAAGTGTTGATTCGAACCATCAGATAAGCCGCAGGATCCTGGGGAACGGCCAGGGAAGGTTCTGCTGAGGGCCTCACCTCAGTGAGAGGCTCCAGTCCTTGCGACGGATTGTCGAAACGAAACCACTGATACTGGTAGGAGCTGGCCGAGGCAAGTCCGGCTTCCAGGCCTAGATTCTTGAATCCCAGTCGCAAGGAAAGACCGGGCTCACCGGTCAATTGAAACTCGTCCAGCGGATTCATCTGGGGCAGGTAGTAGCGAATGATCTTGTCTCGTCTCTTGATCAGCGTCTCCACCAGATAATTGCTCGCCTCCGGATCGGAGATCTGACCTGTGTCGACGATGGCCCGGATCATTTCATCAGTGAAGCGCATGACGATGCGGGTGGCCCAGAAAGCATCTTCCAGCTGCATCCGCTCGAAGGCCGGATTGGGGTACTCCGGCTTCCAAAGTTGGGGCTGGAAAAAATCTCCCTCGAAGCGTCCGATGGCCGGATAGTCTGGATACTTGACGTGTCGCCAGGGGCGATCCCAAATCCCCAGAGTCAGTCCGGCCTTTGCGATCGGTTTCCCCTCGATGATGTACTCGTTGCCGGCTCGCCGGCTTTGCGGTTTGATGCTTCCACTCCCCAAGGTTGACCCAAAATCGAGTAGATAATGTTTGACAGAACCCTCTCCAGGTTCTCCGACATAAACATCCAGCGAATTGATGCTGCGCGAATCGTCATGGTTGAGCCAGGCAGAGAATACTCGCAGTCCTCGCAGTTCTCTGCGATTTTG
>JACZQQ010000101.1 GCA_022545645.1 Acidobacteriota bacterium
CCCAAGACAAAACCATGTGGAAGGAACTCCGCAGCCATCCCGGCAAGACTCTGGAGCCGGAGACGGGTTACTGTGCGGCACGTTGTTACCCAGTCAGCGTGGAGGGCCAGATTGCGGGTGCCATTGTACTGCCTGAGGTCCCCTCCGATACCACGGATGTCGTTGAATTGTTGGCCCCTGTGAACCTGCGGGAGGCTTTGAAGCTTGGCGACGGTGCGGCCGTCACGATCGCCCTTTCCCCACGGCAACCTGAGGGGTAAGATCAAGGACAGCTTTGAGATGGACAAGAGGGAACAAGCATTGAAAATTCACCGTTTTCGAAAGCGAATTGTTCACGAGCACGGCGCGACCAATGCAGGGTGCCTTATCGGTATTCTGGCAATTATTATCGTCGTCTATGGGGGCTACAAATTTGGTCCTCCCTTTCTAGACGATTACCAGCTTCGAAACGCAACGGTTCGAATTGCCGGTTATGCCGCGGCCGGAGTTCTTGCTGACACCAAATATGGGACCATCAGAGGGCGGGGGGAGATTGAGCAAATCAGGGAGGCCGTCCTCCTGGAGGCCCTAGATCTGCGAATACCCTTGAGCAGAGAGAATATCACCGTGGAGAAGGAAGTCGGTTATGTTTTCATCTCCTTGAAGTATATTGTCCCCGTCATCCTTCCGTGGGGAGAGTTTAACTGGAATTTCGAAATCACCGTAGACAACTGATTTGTTTCAGGTTAGCCGACTTTTTTGTGGAATGTCACCTTTAAGGAGAAAAAGATGCGCGTAGCCGTTGGGGCCGATCATGCAGGTTTTCCCCTGAAAGACCAAGTCATCGAATTGCTGGAAAAAGAGGGACATGCCGTTTTGGATCTGGGCACTCACAACACAGATCCTGTGGACTATCCGGACTATGCCCAAGCTGTGGGCGAGGCTGTGGTCAAGGGAGAGGCCCAACTAGGAATTCTTCTTTGTGGCAGCGGCGTGGGGACCAGCATTGCGGCCAACAAGGTGCCGGGTATTCGGGCCGCCCTTTGTCACGATGTGTTTTCAGCTCGCCAGAGTCGCGAGGATGATGATGCCAATGTTCTCTGCCTGGGTCCCAGGGTCATCGGTCCATCGCTGGCGGATGACTTGATTCGTGCCTTCCTGGCGGCGCGTTTCTCCAAGACTGAGCGGCACCAGCGGCGGCTGGAAAAGGTCATAAAAATGGAGACACGACTCACCGGGTCGTAAGGGATTGCTCAGCGCACGGATTACAGCCACTCTCTAATCTTTCTGCAGACTCACTCGTGTGAATCAGGAGGTTGCCCAGATTTCCAAGGCTGACACTAACAAAGGCCAGTTTGGCATGCTCGGACTGGGAGTGATGGGACAGAACCTGGCTCTCAATATTGAGCGCAACGGTTATACGACTGCTGTCTGGGACCGAGAGCCGGAGGAGGTGGAGAAATTCATCAAGAATCAGGCTCAAGACAAGCAGATCCTGGGTGCCCGCTCCATCCTAGAATTGATCGACTCGCTGGAAAGGCCACGCAAAATCATGATGATGATCAAGGCGGGAGAGCCGGTCGACTGGACCATCGATTTGTTGAAGCCCCATCTGCAAGAGGGCGACATCATCATCGATGGAGGGAATTCCAACTTTCAAGATAGCCGGAGGAGAGAAAAGGATCTGGCAGCTGAGAATTTTCGTTTCCTCGGCATGGGGGTCTCAGGGGGTGAAAGTGGAGCCCTGCTGGGTCCCTCACTGATGCCGGGAGGACAGCTTGAAGCTTACCAGGAGCTCAGACCCATCTTTGAAGCCATCGCAGCCCAGGTCGATGACGGGCCCTGTGTGACCTACTGTGGACCGGATGGCGCCGGCCATTTCGTGAAGATGGTGCACAACGGTATTGAGTATGGCGATATGCAACTGATCGCAGAGGCCTACCATATCCTCAAATCTGCCCTCGGCCTGGAGAACAGCGAGTTGGCCGAGATCTTTGCAGAATGGAACGAGGGGGTGCTCGATTCCTACCTCATTGATATTACCGCCAAGATTTTCACCGTGGTTGACCCCCAGAGCGATCGATCATTGGTGGATCTCGTTCTGGACAAGGCTGGCCAGAAAGGCACCGGTAAATGGACCTCACAGGTGGCCCTGGACCTCGGTGTTGCCATTCCCACCATTCACGCTGCAATAGAGGCCCGTTTCCTCTCCGCTCTCAAGGATGAGCGTGTGAAGGCCAGCCAGTCCATTTCCGGCCCCCCGGGAAAACCCTACAGTGGGGACCAAGGGGAGATGATCCTCTCTGTGCGCGACGCTCTGTACGCCAGTAAGATCTGCTCCTACGCCCAGGGCTTCGCTCTGATCCGTGCCGGTTCAGAGAAATACCAGTGGGATATCAACTTGAGTGAGGTCAGTCGCATTTGGAAGGGAGGTTGCATCATCCGAGCCCGATTTCTGGATGAGATCAAACAAGCCTATCAACGGCAGCCCGACTTACCCAATCTGCTCCTGGATCCGAGCTTCCGGGACTGGGTCAGCCAAGCCCAACCGCGCTGGAGAAAGACGGTTGCCACGGCTCAGGACCTGGGGATCCCGGTGATGGCCATGGCCAGTAGCCTGGCTTATTGGGATACCTATCGTACGGCAAACCTGCCTCAAAATCTCACCCAGGCTCAGCGCGATTTTTTTGGTTCGCACCGGTACGAGCGGGTGGACAAACCTGAGTTGGGCCTGGTTCATACCGACTGGGTCGGAATCACGTCAGACTCGTAAAGGGAGGTGAATTCGTGAGTTTGCGCACTTGTGCGGTCGTCATCTCATGGCCTCTACATCGGTGCGATGGCACGATTAGACGCGACAGCACAACAACACGAAACAACAGGGCGATCCATCATGCAACCGTCTGAATTCGAAAATCCCCTGCGGGAAGGTTTGCGTTTGGAGCGCACGCCTGAACCCTGCACCATGGTTATCTTCGGAGCCTCGGGTGACTTAACCAAGCGCAAGCTCGTACCAGCACTTTACAGTCTGGCTCAGCAGAGTCTTCTGCCCGGAGGATTCTCCATTGTGGGATCGGCCCGCACCCCCATGAGCAGTGAGGACTTTCGTGCCAGAATGACGGAGGCCGTCCATCACTTTCTTGACCCGGGTCAGGTGGATAGCCGGGTCTTGGAGAATTGCGCAGCCGGCATGTTTTACACCCCTACCGACGTCAAGGATCCGGACAGCTTCAAGCGCCTCAGCGAGCTGCTTTCCGATTTGGATGAGCAGCGCGGAACCTCCGGCAATCGCCTCTTTTACTTCTCCACGCCGCCCACTCTCTACGCCCCCCTCACTCAACTTCTGGGATCGGTAGGCCTGAACCGTTCCAGCGGCTGGACCCGAGTCATCATCGAGAAGCCGTTTGGACACGACTTAGAAAGCATGCAGGCGCTGAACAAGCAAGTTTTGGAGGTGTTTCGGGAAGAGCAGGTGTACCGCATCGATCACTACCTGGGAAAGGAGACGGTTCAAAATATCCTGGTGCTCCGTTTCGCTAACGGAATTTTCGAGCCACTCTGGAACCGTCGCTATGTTGATCATGTCCAGATTACAGCCGCCGAGAGTCTGGGCGTGGAGAATCGCGGAGGATATTATGACCAGGCCGGAGTTCTGCGCGATATGATCCAGAACCACCTGCTTCAGATCTTTACTCTGGTGGCCATGGAACCACCGGTCTCCCTGGAAGCGGACGCCGTACGGGATGAGAAGACCAAAGTGATGCAGGCCGTCCGACCCATCGAGTCACAGCACATGGATCAGTTCGCGGTGCGCGGCCAGTACGAGGCCGGCGCTATCAATGGTCAGCCCGTCAAAGGCTACCGAGAGGAGAAGAATGTCAGCCCTGACTCGAACACAGAGACCTATGCTGCCATTAAGCTCCTGGTAGACAACTGGCGCTGGGCCGATGTTCCCTTTTACCTCCGTTCGGCCAAATGCTTGCCCAAGCGAGTCACCGAAGTCGCCGTCCAGTTCCGGAGGGCACCTCATCTGCTTTTCAAAGACAGCGAGCCCTTGCAGCCGAATTCTCTCACCCTGCGCATTCAACCCGATGAAGGCATTACCCTGAGGTTTGGTGCCAAGCTGCCGGGTCAGGCCATTCAGGTTCGGACCGTCAATATGGACTTTCGATATGGGACCTCTTTTGGCAAGAAATCTCCGGATGCCTACGAGAGACTTCTTCTGGATGCCATGTTGGGGGACTCCACTCTATTTGCAAGGGGCGATATGGTGGAGACTTCCTGGCGGCTGTTGATGCCTGTCCTCGAGGCATGGCAGAAACCGGCAGATCATTTTCCCAACTACGAAGCAGGGAGTTGGGGTCCCCGCGAAAGTGATGAGTTCATGCACAGGGAGGGGCGTCGCTGGAGACGGCTATGAAAAACCTGCCCCAAAGAGCTGTAGATGTGTCAGTCATTGAACATGAGTTGAAGGAACTGTGGGAACAGATGACCGAGGTGTCCGCAGAGGAGGATCAGCAGGCCGTCATGAGAGCCTGCGTGGCAAATTTGGTTGTGGTTAACCCTGCTGGCGAGAGCGCCGGAGAGATTAGCCCGATGATTGCTGAGGTCACCCACCAACATCCCAGTCGTGTGATCCTCCTACTCTGTGAACCTGATTCGTCCCAAGCCTCCCTCGATGCCATGGTCACAGCCCAGTGTCATCCCTCCGGGCGCGGCCGGAAGCAGATTTGTTGTGAGCAAATTGTCATTCAAGCGGCTGGGGAGGACATCAGCCGCTTGCCCAGTCTTGTCCGAACCCTGGTGATCCCTGATCTTCCGGTGTTTTTGTGGTGGCGTGATTTACCCGACTTCAAGAGTGCTTTGTTCACGGACTTCATGCAAGGTGCCGACCGTGTGATCCTGGACTCGGCTGGCCTGGCCGATGCCAGGCAGGGGCTGCGAACTCTGGCTGGGCTAGTGGAGGAAAAGCCTCAGAAGACGGCTTTCAGCGACCTCAACTGGTGCCGCCTCACCCCCTGGCGGGTCCTGGTGGCGGGTTTTTTCGATGTTCCAAAGTACAGGGCCTATCTGCCCCGGCTCAATCGTGTGCAGATTAAGTCTGTGGGCGGAGGCTCCAGTGAACCCTCGATTTCTGCACACGGCTTACTGTTGGCCGCCTGGCTGGCCAGTCGTTTGCACTGGAAAGCCACCACAAAACCGCACTGGATCGATGAGCGTACCTGTGACTGGCAGCTGGAGGCGGAGGATCGGACGGTCACCATACACATCGAAATCACCTCACCTGAGGGTGCCGTTCGCCCTGGCTTGAACTCGCTGCAGCTTCTCGTGGAGGGGGAGCCCTCAGCACAATGGGTTGCCTCCATTGCTGCGGATGGCAAACACCTGGAGGGTTATGTGAGGCTAGAGGGAAGAAGTGAGGGAGCAAGAGTCATCCGGTTGGATGACGATGAGGAAGCGCAGCTTGCGGGGAGGGAGTTGGAGATTCTGGGCCACGATCAAGTCTATGAACAAAGCTTGAAATGGCTGGTATCCCGATGAAGGAGATCGTCGTCTGCTCCGACGCCGAGGAGCTGAACCGGCGAACAGCAGAGCAATTTGTACGACTCGCCAGAGAGTCCGTCGCGGCCACCGGTAGATTCACCGTGGCGCTCTCAGGAGGTTCCACTCCAAAGCCAATCTACTCCTTGTTGGCCGGCCGGACCTTTCAGCCGTTGGTACCCTGGTCCAGGGTGTATTTTTTCTGGGGAGACGAGCGCTGTGTTCCTCCTGATCACCCCGAAAGCAATTATGGAATGGCACGAGTGACGATGCTGGACAAGCTCCCTGTTCCTACAGAGAACGTGTACCCCGTGCCCACCGAAGAAGGGAATGCCCAGAGGGTGGCCGCTGAGTATGAAAGAATTCTGAGTACATTTTTCGATTTGAACGAGGGCCAGCAACCGCGCTTCGATCTGATCTTGTTGGGTATGGGAGAGGATGGACATACCGCCTCTCTTTTTCCCGGAACCGCCGCTCTCCAGGAGAGGGGAACCGTGACTGCGAATGATATTCAGAAGTTGGGGACCCATCGAATCACGCTCACCATTCCTGCCATCAACCAGGCAGCCCATATTGTGTTCTTGGTCTCAGGACCGTCCAAGACCCGGGTGTTGAAAGAGGTGCTGGAGGGTCAGTATCAGCCGACACGCCTGCCCTCACAAAGCATCCAACCGGTCGAAGGCACGCTCCTCTTTCTGGTGGATCGTGCCGCAGCAAGCGAGCTCACTCCCACAGGAGATCCACAGGAATGATTCTGGCAGGGGACATGGGTGGAACCAAAAGCCATGTGGCGCTTTTTGCCGTTGAGGCGAAGTACCCTCAGCTTCTCATCGAGGAGACTTATAAGAGCGAGGAGTATTCTGGGCTTGAAGAAGTGCTTCAGAAGTTTCTGGGGGCCAACGCTGACCTGATCCGCAACCAACCGATCGTGGCCGCCTGTTTGGGAGTGGCTGGGCCCGTGGTCGGTGAACATTCCAAGACCCCTAACCTGCCATGGATCATTAGCGCTCAAGTGATCCGGGAGACGGTGGGCTGCCAGAAGGTAAAACTCATCAACGATCTGGAGGCAAATGGTTACGGCATTTCACTGCTGAAGGACGATGAGTTGGAGACCCTCCAGGAGGGATCTCTACAAAAGGAAGGTCATGGGGCGCTGATTTCCGCCGGCACGGGTTTGGGGGAGGCCCTTCTCTACAGAGAGGGGGAAGGTTTCAAACCGGTTGCTTCCGAAGGAGGTCACGCCGATTTTGCTCCCCGCAATGAGTTGGAGATCGAACTCCTGCGTTATCTCCTGAAGAGTTTCCAGCATGTCAGTTACGAACGGGTTCTCTCAGGTACAGGGCTGTCCAACATCTACAGTTTTCTAAGAGACTCGGGCCGCGGCCAAGAGCCGCATGGGTTGGGGGAGCCGCTGGAGCAAAAGGACCCGGGTGCCGCCATATCGAGGGCAGCACTGAGGGGTGAAGATGAACTGTGCGTCAAGGCCCTGGACCTGTTCGTTTCCATCTATGGAGCAGAGGCGGGTAATCTTGCCCTCAAGGCGAAAGCAGTGGGAGGCTTGTACGTCGGTGGTGGAATCGCTCCCAAGATTATCAGCAAGCTCCGTGAAAAAACGTTCCTGAAGGCGTTTAGGGACAAAGGCCGACTCTCTTCGCTCATGAAAGCCATTCCCGTCCGCGTCATCCTGAATCCGAATACAGCGCTCTATGGAGCTGCCCATCGCGCCACCCTCATGATGTCATTGTAGGGGCCGCTCTCAGCGGCCAGCCGGAAAACCGTTCTTAGAACGGGAGCGACAACGCTGAAGGAGACACAAGATGCCAGCAAGTGACAAGGAATTGAGCCAACTCAACGACCAATTGTCGCACCATATGCAAATCATTTTGCGATGTACGGTGCCTTCCAAAAAGTATGGCCGCTTGTTGTTGGCTTCTTCACCGGAGTCTCGATACCCCTATGTTTATCCCCGAGACACGAGCTGCGCGGTGCAGTGGTTGCGGCGGCTGGCCGGCTCTAACCTTGGTTACGACGTGGGCCCTCAGGCCTTCGAATTGATGAAGTCCATGGCTCACTTCATGAAAGACATCAATTCTGAGGGCAAGTGGGGACAACGTTACAGCTTGAAAGGAGAAGATAAGGGTATCTACAAACAGGAAGATAATGTCGCGCATGGAATTTCCATTCTGTGTAACTATCTGCTGTCGGCCCGAAGGTTGAAAAAGGAAATCGATGACCTGGAAGGCTTTCTCAGCTGTGTCGACCGTGCTTTGAGATACAGTATTGAAAATCTCTATCATAAAGAGCTCAATCTCTTCCATTCCACGACGGCTATTCATGAGTCCTCACTCGAAGAGGGTTATACCTGCTGGGTGAACTTTTCCTTTCTCTATGCCTACTCCCTGGCTGACGAAGTAGCCAATGAGATGGACCAGGCCGGCATTATCTCTCGTTCCCATCTCAACTTTAGGAGGCACTTTCTCTATAGCATCAGTGAACTCTTCATGTCCGGCCACAGGTATGTCCGGCGCATCGATCCCAATGGGCATCTGGACATGAGACCTGATTTTACCCTCCTCTCCCCCTTCTATTACGGATTCTTGCATCATAAAACTGAGTTGACCAATAGCGTTCGCTTCCTGGAGAAACAGCTCAATGATCCGGAATTCGGTATGATCATGCGGTACCTTCCCTTTCACAACGACTTTGCCACCCATATCCATGCGGGAAATGGTCCCTGGTTGCAATACACGGCTATCTTGGCCCAGTTTCATTTTTGGTGTGGAAACACCAAACAGGGTGACAAGCTACTTCAGCTGATTGATCAACACAAAAACGAAAATGGCGAGATCCCCGAGCACCTTTCAACCTGCAGGAGATTTGAAGAATTCATAACAAGAGAATGGCAGACCGGTATCGATTTTGAGAAGGAATTTCACAAACCCATCTTGTTGGACGGCTGTAAGTTCGACAACATTCTGGAAGAGGCAAACAACATGGCTCGCTCTTACGAGCAGACGGGCAGGAAATGCATGGTGCGGGATGACAGGAGCTCCGAGGGGGGCTACATCCAGTTTGCCGCTCCTCTCATGTGGACACACGTCGAATACGCTCGAGCACTGATGCTTCGGGTCAAGGATTGGTGGAAAATCTGAGAGGACATTTCTGCTCCAACCCCTTCCTTGACCCTCTCTCATCCGCTAAGTTACAATATCCTTAGAAGTTACCATTTCCCTAGAGATCCACCTATGAAGCTTTTGAAGCATCTCATGCTTTGTCTGTTTTGTCTGACGCTGAACCTCGCTCCCCTGGGTGCTTTGACTCGGGATGA
>JACZQQ010000102.1 GCA_022545645.1 Acidobacteriota bacterium
ACCTTGTAAAAGACCATGACCTGGGGCCCACTGCAACCTTGCCGGCAGTTTGCACCACAGCCGCCCAGATGGCCACGATAGAATGCCTCAAGCGGCTTCTGAACATAGACGCTCAGGAGGTGCAATCGGAGGAAATCAGCTACTGCCTCCTGACCCATCAGCTGCTGCGCACCACGCTGCCCCGAAATCCGAGTTGTCGCTGTGCTCACGAGCGGTGGAAGATCCATGATCTGACCCAGCCACCGTCTCAAATGACTCTTTCCAAACTGGCCTCCTCGATCAACTGTGAGAAAGACGATCTCCAGATCCGAGGAGAATCCCATTGGGTGAGCGACACCCTATGCGGTCGCTGTGGCCTCAAAAGTCCCGTTCGAAAATTTGTTCGCGGTTTTGGGGAAAAGGTTGGGGCCTGTGGTTGCGGTGCCGCGCTGCTCGCCTCGCCCATGGGATCCTTTTCAGTCATGCCTCCTCAAGATCTGGAGGTGTGCTTGAAGAGGCCTCTATCCACTCTGGGCCTGGAGCCCGGAGGCAGTCTTGGCCTTTCAGCAAAAGGTCAGAATTGGACCTACTTTTTTTTTCCAGGAAGGCCTCGATTTCGCAGCGAAGAAAGTGAGAGGAAAAAATGACGAACTTGCCCAAGAATAGTCGCGAGAGTCGCATCCAAGCTGCCCAGGCTAGAGAAGAGGCGGCAGCCCAGGCCCGGGTGAACCGGATCATGTTGGATCAGGCACTCCAGGGAAACGGAGGTTCAAAGCCCTGGCAAAGCTGGAAGGCCTCCCAGGCTGAAGAAGTGGTGGAGGACCTGGCTAACCCGAGCCCCCGAATGGAGATGGTGAGCATTCAACTGGAAGGAGATCTGAGTCTCATCTACAGAATACAGATGCCGGTTCCTCTGGCTCCCAAAGGCCACCTCCTCAGTTTTTCAGGGGTTGCTGTTTTTCATCTCACCTACCGCGAGAATTGGAGATGGGAGAACCCGCCCGGCTGGGGGCCGCTGGGCATCTTCAGCCGGAGGCCGGTCTGGCACCCCAATGTTTCTCTGGAACACAGAGGTGTTATCTGCCTTGGAGCGCTGCCTCCCAGCACCCGGCTCAAGGAAATTGTCCTCCTGGGCTACTACGCCTTGACGCTCCAGGAAAGCGTTTTGGACGAACTGGACCCCGGCGGGGTTCTTAATTTCGAGGCCTGTGAGTATTACCGAAGCCATCCCGAGTACATCCCTCTTTGCCGGGAGGGTCTGTTGGAACCCTGGAAGGGACTCCAGGAAGTCGAACGGAGGTTCAGTCGATGACGGTATGGAATGAAGATCGGCTGGCTCGGGCTGCTCAGATTGCTGGAATGAAGCATAAACGCGACGGTCGCTGGGCGGGTGCAGGGCATAGCTGGGAGCTGCGCCGCCACCCGGCAGGCTTCGTCTGTTTTTGTCGCCCCTTTTCAGTGGTCGATGGAGAGGAGCCGCTGACTCTCCACGATTCCTGGGCGGGTCCCTTCAAGCTGGCTCACCGGCAGGGAAAATTAGAACAGCGTTGCGATCTTTTCATCTCCCCTTCTTTCGACGACTTTGATGAAGAGGTTGCTGGTCAGCTGGAGCTGCTGCTGGGCCAGGTCATGCAACGGCTCGACTCGATCAACCAGAACTCGCTGGACCCCGATTGGCAGGCCCCGGACTCGCAGAAGCTTCTGGCCTGGCTCTCCCAGGGGGGGAACCAGGTCACGCTGGATGAGCAACAGAACCTGCGCATGACTTTAAAGCGCAGTGGCGCCACGGCGCGGATTCGGTTGATTCGCCAGGGTGGCCTGCGATTTGCGCTGCCCCTTGGTGAGTGGGAGGGAATCGATCCTTCTGTTCAGAGGGCCATCCTCCTGTTGGCTCGCAGGGCCAATGATGTGAACCGGCTGGCCAGGATCGTCTGGAGGAGCAAAGAAGATCGTCATTGTGTAGAAGCTCAGGTCGACCTGAGCGGCCTGGCGACTGAAAACATCGATGAGAAGTTCTGGAAAGAATTGATTCAAACGTCGGTGGCCGCGCTGGAGCTGGCCTTCAGGCAGTTGGCCCTGGAGTTTCTGGTTCTGGCAGATCCCGTCAACCGAAGTTTTGTGGATCAGTGGTTGGCACACCAGCAAGGTGGGGCAGATTTGATTGTCCCAGTTCTGGTAGCCGGGGGCGCCTCCGGTTAAACGAACAACAGGGACAGGCTGGCGCCAGCCTGTCCTCCATGGATGAAAAGGAGTGAATCCAAATGACAATCCAAAATGGTTGGAATGGATCAGGAAACACCACCGTGATTGACCGTCTGGTTTTTTGGGCCAGAGATGTCACGGGGAGCCAGCGGCTGGAGTTCGCCGGGGTGGATGGCCACCGCCTGGCAGGGGACGTTGCCGAGTCGGTGGCACTGGAGATGGAACTGCCCGAGGATGTTCCCTATTCCCTGCGGGACAACACCAACGCCCGAATGCTTGTGGATGACGTGGCGTTGGGCAGTCAGATCCAGTCTGACTCGGATCTGGTTGTGATCCCTCGTTCTCACCTCGGGTAGAGGTTAGCCCGGATTATACATAGTCCGGGCTTAGCTTGGCCCGGCATGATGGGGTCATGCCGGGCCTGATCCTGAACGTTTGGCGTGCACGGACAGTCGATTGAAACTCATGCAAGAGAATTCCATGATTCAGAAAAAAGAAAGAGGCGCTGCTAATGACACCCAGTTCGCCGTGGAGATCTGGGAAGCCGATCGGGTACTGGTCCGCGAGCCGGTGAGTCGCGCTGACCTGATTTTCGCGCGCGATGAAACTTGGATCCATGGTTTACGAACGGGAAATCTGGGATGGAATCTGCACGATCTTTCCATGTCTGTTCATCCAGGAAAAGAAGATTCCTCAGGTCGTTTGTCGAGCTACTACGTTGAATTAGCTGAGGGTGAACGAACCGTTCGTCGAAAGTTCTCAATTCTAAGCCTATCCTCGGTGGCCGTCCGTGCAAAGAAGCGGCTTGGGGAGGACAGCGCCGAAAAGGATCGGGAGCTCATATTCTACCTGAGGAAGCTGCAGGCGGATTCTCACGATCGGAGCACCGTCGAGTCGAGAGCCGGCGAAACAGCGAGACGTAAGGGGGTGGGGACCCTTTTGACCCGGAAAACGGAAATTCCCGAATTCGAGAGTGCCTCCCTGACCGAGTATCTCCGTGAGAGTGAGATTCTCCAAAGTCCCTCTCTTCCATTAGAGGAGGACCAGGATGTGGTGCCTGTGTTTCTCACCCGTGAGGTGTGGGATCAGACCGATGCCCTGGCTCGCCGGGGGGGTGATAAAGAGTCTGCGGCCATGTGGACCGGGCGCTTGATGAGGGATGGGGAGTCTCCGGAGTTTTTCATGAGGATCGACTGCTGTATTCCGGCAGAGCTTGCTACCGAAGAAGAGTATTCCGTCACTTTCTCCGGCTCCACCTGGGCTGACCTGGAAGGGCGTCTTGCCGTTCGGCGCAAGCGCTTGAACCGGCCTGCTGAACGATTTCTCGGCTCCGTTCATGGCCATAATTTCCCGGTGCCCCCCGATGCAGAGGGGAACACTCAGTGCGCGGCCTGCTCCCAGGCCGAAATATGCGGTCGAACCACCGCTTTTTTGAGTCAGGATGACGAGAGGTGGCATCGAAGCGTTTTTTTGAAACAGCCCTGGGCGACTCTCCTGATTTACGGATGGAATGCCCGCGGTGAGAAGGATTTCAAGCTGTACGGCCTCAAGGATGGCCGTCTCCAACCCCGCAGTCTTCGTTTATTTAAGGCTTGACCCTGAATAGAACAGAAAGGTAGGAATAAAATGGCAAACTTGAAGCTGACCCCGGATCTTATGGAGCACTTGCTCTCCTCAAACCACTCGGCCAGGGTCCGAGCGAGGATCTTTTACGACCTGGTCAAAGGTGCTGGCAAAAAACCGGAACCGATGCTCGAGTTTATGGAAGAGTTCTTCAAGCTCATTGAGCGGCCCTCCGCTGAAGATGCCAAGTTGAAAGCGCTCTACGAATCGGTCCTCAGTGAGCTGGAAACGGGGCCGGCACGGCCTGCCACCTTTATCGCAAAGGCCAATGGAGGCCTTCCCAAATCGCTGCCGAGAGTCCATGTCATCACTCCCGACGGACAGGAAAGATTTCCCATTCTACATCCGGGCTTGAAACTCAGGGGCCTCGAGCCGGGAGTGACCGTCTTTCTGAGTGCCAATGGAGCCATGGTCCTGGGACTCACCCGTAGCCTCCCCGAAGTGGGACTGGAGGCTCATTTTTTATGCCGCCTTCCTGATTCAAAAAAGGTTGAGGTCACCTTGCGGGACGAGAGGCTGGTGCTGCATGCCACAAAGGAGATCCTTGAGGCCGAAGAATCAGGAACGATGAAGCGTGGGGCCCCATTGCTGATCAGCCCGACCCGGGAATTCGCATTCCGCTGCCTCCCCACCCAGGAGGATAAGCGCTACCGGTATGTGGACACCGAGAAAATCCCCGACATCGAAATAAGCCGGGATATTGGAAAGCCGCATTGGGTTCTGGGCTGGCTCATCCGGCGCATGCGGATCTTGTTGGATCGACCGGACATTTTAGAGCGCTTTGATTTGAGGCCCCGCTTCAGCGTGATGATGACCGGACCCACAGGTGTGGGAAAGACGCTTCACATCAAGGCCTTTCTCTGCGAATTTCGACGCATGCTGGAGAAGCGAACCGGCCGCACGGATTTGGGCAGCCGCGTGATACGGATCAAGACCTCCGACCTGTTGAGTGAGTTTCTGGGTCGCAGCGACAAACAGATCGATGAGTTATTTGACGACATTCACCAGCTCGCTGCTGAAAAAGTGGAGAGTGCTCAGGGTGAACTGCTGGGTTTGCCCATCGTGGTCATTCTGGAAGAAGTCGAAGCGCTGGGAAGGAGGCGAGGCGCTCACGACGGAGCGGTTTACGATCGCATCATCGGCACCATTCTCCAGCGCCTTGATGACCCAATCGATGATCTGGGCCGGTTGCCCATTATGCTGATTTCCACCTCAAATCGGCCGGACCTGGCGGATCCGGCGATTCTCCGTCGATTGGGATTCCTGCGCGCCAACTTCACTCGATTGGAGAGCGAAGACCTGGCGGCAATCCTCTCCAAGAAACTCAAGGTGAACTATCTCTACAGCCCCCAGGACGGGCTCAATGAAGACCAGATTCGGCCCCACCTGATTGATCGGGTCGTCAGTTGGTTCTTCAACTCCAACGGAAGCAACCCGGGAATTGTGGAGGTCGTTTTGAGGGATGGGAGCCGGATCGTCAAGCATCGCCGCGATTTCTTGAGCGGGGCCTTGGTGGAACAGGCAGTCTCCAACAGCATCGATCAAATGGCTTTTTCAATGGAAGAATCCGGAGATGACCGCGACATCGGTTTCACGGCAGAAAGCCTGATCGAGTCCTTCCGGCGCCAGGTCGACAGCCTGGCAGAAAGCCTGACGGCCTGGAATGCAGCGGACCATCTCGATTTGCCGGAGCACAGCCTGGTGGCCTCGGTCAATCGATTGCCCGGGCTCTATAGCCGGCCTGCGGCCGTGCTTGCTGAGAATCAATGGCCGGAGCAAGAACAGAAAACAGACCAGAAAACAAAGGAGGAAGTTCATGAGTAAGGAACGTGAAAGAAGTAGAGAAGTTTCAACAGGCCCCGACCCGTTCAGCGATGATTTCGAGTCCTTTGATGCTGCGGGGACCAGTGTCGAGGTGATTCACGGCGTTCACAGCCATACCTTGCCGCTGGTGGGGATGACGGTCCGTCAGGCCCGAGAGGAGCTCTCGGAACGGATGCACATCGACCCTGATGCTTTGGCGGTGGTGGATGGTGAAGAAGTGAGCCAGGAGGCGGATTTCGTGCTTGCCGGGAGACAGATCCTGAATTTCGTCAAACCCGCCGGGGAAAGAGGTCACAGCCCGATTCAATTGAGTTTGTGAGAAGGGACCACATCCATGAGCGACAGAATGATCATTGAGAACTCGAAGGTCACCATCGAAACCGAAGAAGGTGCGCGATCCGAGCATCCCGAGTCGTTGCTGGTGGAGATGCTTCGGCAAGAAAACACTCCGCCTCTTGGGGGGAAGCTGCTTCCCGACGGCATTAAATTTATGGAATGGCGTGATCCTTACCTGCTGGTCGTTCACCAATACTCCCCTCATGTCCGCAGGCTCCTATGGATTGATGAGCGGCGTTCTCTGAGGGAGCACGGACCGGGTGTTGTGTATCGCCCGGTTCGTTTGAGCCTCCCCTACACTCTTGTCTTCGCCTTCTTCTATCGGCGAGGGGGAAAGCTCTATCTGACCCACAACAACGAATTGTATTTTCGAAATCAGTCTTTCTGTTGTGAGACCGACCAGCTCTTATTCCCGGCACTGTTGAACATCTCTCGGATCGAGACACCCAGAAGGCGAAGACCCTGGATTTGTACGAACTATCTCGAATGCCCTCCACAATCAGACTGGACACAGCACCTGGACCTCCTGCTGCACCACCTCTGGGATGGGGGCTTTAATCTGTCCAGCGAGCAAAATGGAGGTGCCAGCTGGTATACCCTTTCCAAAGGCGTCCACCGCGACCTGCATCCCGTAAAAAGGTGGGAGCGAGCCACAAAAAAGGATCCCCGTTTCGCCCTCTCTGTCCCCTGGACGCCGGTTCCCATGACCTTTCGAGAACTTGTTGAGTGTATTTTCGAGGAGAGTTTTAACCCAACAACCTTACGGTTCTTGAGAGGGGTACCGTCAAGGAAAGGCGGCCTCCCGTTGGCTCACCGTCTGATGAACTTCCAATTAAAAGCCAAGGGGGAAAGAAAAACAGGAGCTACCGATGCCTAAAATTCCTCTATATCTGAAAACCGAGAAGGATATGCCTCGCCCTCCAGATCCGGAGTACTATCTTCTGGCCAAAAACGGCCTGTTTCTGTGCCGCAACCATCGCTTCTTCCGGAGCGATGTTCGCACGGCACGGGCGCCGAAATGGCTTGTCGAGCACCAATCGGGGTGCAGGCTTGACTTGCCCCAGGTGGAGAGGCACACCCTCGAGAGAATCGTGGGGTTTTTCGGCAGAGTCTTCGAGCTGCACGGCTCCGAGGCCATCGTTCTTCTTTTGTGGAATCAGCAAAAGCGGCGTTACCGAATCCTGGTACCCGAGCAGGAGGCGACGGTATTGGAGTCTGCGAGCGGCCTGCGCTCCGCTCTGGATGTTTCCTACAAGATTCCTCTCTCACTACCACCCGGGGAGCTCCTGGTGGGCGACCTTCACTGCCACGCTGGCGGGGACGCTTACTCCTCTGCCACCGACAGAGAGGACGAATACTACAGGGACGGATTTCATGGGGTGGTGGGTCGTATCCAGAGGGAACCCCCTCGCTTCCACCTTGAGTTCATTGTCGATGGTATGCGCTTCGGCATGGACTTTAAAAGACTCTTTACGGGTTATCAAAAACGCTGGAAGAAGGTTCCCCAGAGGTGGCTCAAAAGGGTCAAGGTCAAAGTGGTGCGATCACACACGACAATAAGGCATAGCTATGTGATGAGCGGAGTTGGAAATGGACGCAAGTTCTTGACCCAGATCCCTCAGGACTGGTCTTTCGTCTTGCCGATAACAGCAGGATCAAGATCATAGGTCTTGGGGGAGTCGGTTGTATTGTTCTGCAGTTTCTGGCCATGCTTCTCAACAGTCTCGGCCAACCGATGAGATTGGTTCTGATCGATGGGGATGAGTTCGAACCTGCCAATTCCCAGCGGATGGCGTTTCACAACCTGGGTAACAAGGCTGAGGTCAAGGCTGCTGAGACGGTTGGACTTCTGGACTCGGGCACTGTTGCTGTCGTGGCCGTGCCCAAGTATGTGTCCGAAGATAATGTCGGAGAGCTCATTGGTGAGGGAGATCTCATACTCTTGTGTTGCGACAACCATCCGACCCGAAAGCTGGTGTCTGATCATTGCCAGAGGCTCTCCGATGTGGTCCTGATCAGTGGAGGGAATGAGGCCGTCAATCCCCCGGAGGAGCTGGGGACCTATGGCAACGTACAAATTGCTATCAGACAGGGGGGAAAGGATTTGACTGTTCCGATCACCCGGTTCCACCCGGAGATCGCTCATCCCCAGGGAAGAATGCCCACTGAAATGGACTGTGGACAGCAAGCCGCCTCAGCGCCTCAGTTTTTGATCACCAATATGTTCGTGGCCGCAGCCATGCTGGGCTCGTTTGTGGCCTACGCCTGCGATCGGCTGAGCTACCAGGAGATCAAGCTCGATGTTCTGGAGGCTCGCATGTTGCCGCAACTGATGCTCAAACGTTAGCCCGCATTATTCGTAAATTCTCTACTGCAACGACGGAATCATCCGCGGCGTGCTGCCACCGCCGGCGTTGTGCTCGGTCGGCCTCCTCAACGTACCCTACAGTACGTTTGCGAGGGCCGACCCGCAAGCGGGTGCCCCCGCCCGCCTTGTCAGGCCGGCGCTTTCGTCGCTTCATGACGAGAACCTATGAATAATTCGGGCTCGCCTCACTGAAAATGGGGTTTCTCTTTCAGATAGTCCTTCCGCATGAGGGGGCGGAAACGTTCCATAAGTTCCTTATTGAGATCCAAGGGAGGTTGCTGTTCGGCCGGCAGAAGCGACTTGAACTGCACACCCGCGATCTCCTCCCTGAAGGTCTCTTTCGCCTTCGCCAGCAGTTGTGGATCGATCAGAAAATCGACCAGTGAAGCCGCCAGAGCCTTGGCCCCGGCCACTGCCCCCTTGTGGGCGATCGAGGTGGCGGGTGCCACGCCCGCGGCCCAGTGGTGGGCGGCGATGCCCGGGATGTT
>JACZQQ010000311.1 GCA_022545645.1 Acidobacteriota bacterium
CTGGACTCCAACGTGGCCTGGAAGGGTTCCGTGTCGTACGGGGACGTGGATGAGGCTTTTCAATCGGCCGATCAGATCGTTCGGGAAAAACTGAAAATTCATCGCTACAGTTCCACGCCTTTGGAGTCCCTGGCCTGTCTGGCCTCTTTTGACGATGCCAGCAGCAAGTTGACATTGTGGTGCAATGGGCAGAATCCGGAGGTTCTCTATGATGCCCTTGGGGAAGCGTTGGACGTGCAGGATGTCCGGGTGATCCTACCCGATATTGGGGGAGGCTTCGGGCAGAAGATCCACCTGATTCGTAAGTACGTCGTACTGACAGGTCTGATGTCGGTGAAGACGGGGCGGCCCGTTAAATGGATTGAGGACCGCACCGAACACATGATGGCTGCGGGTCAGTCCTGCGGGATGGAGTTTGATATTGAGGCGGCCGTCAAGAAGGACGGAACCGTTTTAGGTCTGAAGATCCAGGAGGTGGATGATGTTGGGGGATCCGTCAGCACCCTCACCATTCACTTCACCAACAAACTGAATAATCTATTCAGTACCTACAAGGTCAAGAACTTTCGTCTCGAGGGCCGCTCCGTGGTGACCAACAAATGTCCTGTAGTCCCCAACCGAGGCATCGGCAAACCAAGCATGTGTTTCATCTGGGAACGCATGATGGATCGGGTAGCCCAGGAGCTGGGGATGAGTCCGGTCGAGGTGCGCTCAAAGAACCTGGTTCCGACCAGTGAATTTCCCTATATGGCGCCCAACGGAAACCTTTACGACAGCGGCGACTATACCCAGTTACTGGAGAAGGCAGTCGAAAAGCTGGAATACGAGAAGCTTCGCAAAGAGCTGAAGCAAAAAAGAGAGAAGGGGAAGTACCTGGGGGTTGGCTTGGTCATTGGGCTGGAACCGGGGGGAAGAAACGCGGCCCGGGATATGGCCATCTTTCCCAATGTGAAGGAGTTGCCCGGGGCCGGTGGAGTCGAGGGTGCCACCATCAAGCTGGAAAGAAACGGAAGTGTGACCGTATTTCTGGGAGCACCCAGCTGTGGTCAATTCCATGAAACCACCACAGCCCAGGTGGTGGCGGAGAATCTCGGTCTTTCACCGGACAACATCAGTGTTGCTCCCCGCTACGATAGTGAGGTTTCTCCCTGGGGGGTCGCTTCATCCAATACGGGCAACAACTTCCATCTTTACGACATCGGGGCCGTACACGGCGCCTCTCTGAAGCTGCGCGAGAAGGTTCTCCAGCTGGCGGCCCACCTCCTGGAAAGCTCCCCCCAGAAACTGACCATCGAAGAGGGTACCGTCTCCATCAAAGGTTCTTCGGATAAGACCTTGACCTTCAATGAGTTGGGCAAAATCGCCTATGGCAATCAGTCGTTGATCCCGGAGGGACTGGAGGCGGGTCTTCAGACCACTTACTATTACAAGTTCCCTCATGCTCAACCCTTCATGGTTCCCGATGAAGAGGGTCGAGTGCGGGCTCAGTTCACCTTCTCCGCCGCCGCCCACGGGGCTGTGGTGGAGATCGACACGGAGACGGGTCGGGTTAAAGTGGTGCGCTACATTATCGTTAGCGACAATGGCACCATCATCAACCCGGACGTGGTGGATGGCCAGATCTATGGATCGGTGGCCCATGGCATCTCGGTGGCTCTTGGAGAAGGATTCGTCTACGATTCGGACGGACAGTTGCTCACCGTGACCCTGACCGACTACGCAAAACCAACCGCCTGTGAGACGCCAAGGGTCGAGATCGAACACGCTCCGGTACCCTCTCCCTTTTCCGTTCTGGGCCAGAAGGCGGCCGGAGAAGGAGCCGCCATCCCCTCACCGGCCGCCATCGCCAGTGCCGTTGAGGATGCCTTACAGCCCTTTGGGATCAAGATCAGGGAATTGCCTCTCTCCCCGGAAGTCATCTGGCGTCTGGTCCATCAGGGAGAACGGTGACTCCAAAGTCGCTGACGGGTTACATTGACGGGCCGATGTTGCCATATCCGATCCACTTTCAGGAGCCTTCTTTGCCGCGCTAGCCTCGACATCCTGGGCAGCAGGAGCGTGCTTTGCCCGCATTGGCATGCAGCATGTGGGCTCGGCTACCGGCACTTTTATCTCTCTGGCGGCAGGCTTTGTTACCATTTCCGCTGTTGCATTGGGCATCGACTGGCGGGCCCTGCTGGCTGTCTCCCAGTCGAACATTCTCTGGTTCCTTCTTTTGGGCGTGATCCAATTTCCGGGGGGACGCTTCTTGAACTACACTGGAATCCGCTTGGCCGGGGTAGCGCGTGTAACGACGATCTCTGGTACCAGTCCCCTCTTTGCGGCTTGTCTGGCTATCCTTTTCCTCCAGGAGCAGGTCACGCCTGGGATTCTCCTGGGAACCCTGGCGGTTGCTGGGGGGTTGGCCCTGGTGATGAGTGCCCGACCGGCCTTGGGAGATTTGGCAGGCACTACCCATGCGACCCGGACACAGCAGATTCGGCGCAACCCACCTCGAGGATCTGTCCTTTTGGGACTCCTTTGTGCCACAGCCGCCGCCG
>JACZQQ010000103.1 GCA_022545645.1 Acidobacteriota bacterium
CGAGCGCTTGCAGTTCTACCCAGGAGACTTCTTCAAGGATTCCTTTCCCAAGGCCGATGTTGTGTCCATGGGACATATCCTCCATGACTGGAACCTGGAAGAGAAACAGATGTTGATTGCCAAGGCTTACCAGGCGCTTCCTGAAGGTGGTGCAGTGATCATTTGGGAATCGATCATCGACGACGATCGAAGTCAAAACACCTTTGGATTACTCATGAGCCTGAACATGCTGATCGAGACCCGTGGTGGATTTGATTACACCGGTAAGGACTGTTCCTCCTGGCTCAACGAGGCTGGTTTTCGTGAAACCCGGGTCGAACCTCTGGCTGGACCGGACTCCATGGTGGTGGGGATTAAATAGTGCAAAGGGTAGAAACCAGACAGCGGAGGCTTGGATCAAGACCTTATATCTTGCCACGCTTTTTCAAGTCTCTGACGACATCCTCGAGGACCAGATTCGGTTCGTCTTTGAGTTCGTCGAACGCGGCCAGGTCCTCAGCATCCTCTGCAAGGCTCGACTTTACCGCTTCGTTCACAAGATCTGACAGCGATCGATCCGTCTCGATAGCCTTTTGCCGTAGTGCTCGGTGGAGCCGAGGGTCAAAATAGACCAATGCTCTTTTCCGGGCCTTTGTCATAGTGCAAGTATAGCGTCAAAAAGCCTCAAGTGGGCGACCTAAAATAAGGGCTTTCGCCCTTGGCTCAAAACCTCGCCTGATATTGATTAAGGCCTGTAGGGGCGCACAGATGTGCGCCCACAAACCCAGTTTTACCAACGGCTTATAGGGCGCACGTCTGTGCGCCCCTACACAAGAAATCTGGATCAACCAAAAGGGCCCGGCCAGACCTTTTATTTCCACTGGTTCACGGCATCTTGCATGGTCGTGGCCAACCAGTCAGCTTGCCGCTTGTCCTTGATGGAGCGGCCGAGACTGAGCTTCTTCTTGGCATGTGTGATGAGTTCGATGTTGTAATAAGGCGTGCCGGAGCGCCCACCGCTCTGCATGCCGATAGAGATCTGAATATCCTCCACCTGGGAGCAAGGGATGACCCTGGAAACTCCCAACCAGAGAAAACCACTGGTTACTTTCACCTGTCCTGACTCAATGAGCACCTTGCTCACGCCAAACCACAGTTGGAGGACTGCGTAGAGAAGGAGCAGATCAAAGAGGCCGAAAACAATGAGGAAGAAGACGGGGGCGCCTTGCGTCATCATGAACCAGATGACGGCAGACCAGATCAGGGTGAAGACGGTTAACACAAGCGCCACGCGCACATTGCGAGCCGGTGCGAAGTAAAACTCCGTTCCACCCCGCTGGCCGGGCCTTACCGTGATGGCCCCGTGGCTGCCTGTGTGGGTGAGGTCCTCAGCCATCTGCTCCGGGACTTCAGCTTCTCTGGCCGGTGCGAAGTCTGGATCGCTCTCTGAAGTCCTGAAGAGGGGAACTTCAAATTGAGCTCCATAGTCCACACCAGGGACGCTGGCCGCAGCGTCAACGTACCAGAGAATGGCGTTGTCCATATTCTTCCGAGCCGTTGCCTTGGCGTCGTAGGGAATTTCAAAGGTGAAGGGAATGGAAGAACCTTGCACCCGCGCTTCAATCCTGTCTTTGGGAATCACCTGCCGTTCCCGCCAAAGGATCTTCTCGTTGACGCTTCGATTCTTGCCTGAGCCGCTGACGGTGCGGTTGATGCACGTCAACTTGAGCGAGAGACCTTCCTCGGGCAGGAGAGCCGTGCGGGTTTGGAGGATTCCTTTCAGGTGACCACCGATCACCCCCGGAAGTGTTTCCAGTTCCAGAACGGAAGTGCCAAACTTCTTCCAGCGCAGGGTGGCCCGGATGGCCCAAATCAGAAGACCGGCTCCCACCAGAGGAAAAAGGAGGCCAAAGAGTGCAGGGTAATTCCTGTTTTGAAGGACTTCTCGAGGCAACACCGTCAAGGACAGAGGCGCGGAAATGAGATTCCAAAAACCAGCGAAAAACCAGGTATAACTCAACGACGAGCGATTCGAGTCCTGGATCAGTCGGCTTGCCCAGTCCTTACGCCACAGCCAGGGCTTATCCGGGTGCTGGATCTTTCGTTCATCGACCTGCTGAGAAGACTTATTGCCCTTGAGGGCCATCAAAATGATCCCTACTCCGACACCCCCAAACACCAGGCCAAAGAGCCCGGAGAAAAGAACCGTGCCCAGTTCCGCTTGCCCGGAAAAGGCCTCACTCAAGGAGTATCCGATGAAGAAGAGGCCGACCCCACAGAAAGGAAGCATGAACAGTATCAGGGAAATCAGGCCCCACCGCTTGGTTAATGCCATAACTCAATGGTAACGAATGCAGTGAGAGCAAAGTTGTAGCGGCGCTCCTGAATTCAGGCTGATCCGGCTGGCCGGTCTTGATAATCCAGGGGAAAAGAGTTATTGAAGACCGCATGGATGAGGGCAAGAAGACTGTTCCTGGCGATGATCCCTATTCACGGGTGGACTATCGGCGCTTCGTGGCCTGGCCGGAAAGGATTCTCCGTGAGGCGCCTTTCCTCAAGGAGATTCTGGAAAGGGCCCCCCAACGGTCTGTGATCGATCTGGGTTGCGGGACTGGAGAACACAGCCGGTTTTTGGCTGGAGAGGGATTTCAAGCGCTGGGGATAGATCGTTCTGAGACCATGCTTGCCAAGGCCCAAGAGAAACCTCTCCCCCCGAATTTGCAGTTTGTCCTGGGGGAAATTCAAAGCCTGGGGAAGGTGGTGAAAGACCGATTCGGTGCGGCAATCTCTCTGGGCAACACCCTGGTCCATTTAACGGAGCGGCAGGACCTGGAACGGGTCTTCGCGTCGTTGGCTCATGTTCTGGAGCCTGAGGGCATCTTCCTGTTCCAGATCCTCAACTACGAGCGCATCTTCGAGAAAAACATTCGTTATCTCCCACTGAATTTTCGCAGGGAGGAGGATGGGGAGATCATCTTTGTTCGTCTCATGGAATTTCTGGATGAAGGCAGGATCCGCTTTTGCCCCACAACCTTGAAGTACAATCCGCTAGCGGATTCTCCCGTCCAGGTTGTTCGCTCTCGAATGACCCAGCTTCGCGGTTGGAGGCGGGCTGATCTTATCCCACTCCTGCAGAGTGCCGGTTTTAGTATCCTGTCCATTCACGGAGACATGAAGGGAGGTCCTTTTGAGCCCGGAGATTCTCACGACCTGGTCCTGGTCGCTCAAAAGGGTGCAGACAACGGGTAGCGCAAGGAGCATGGCTTTGATCAATGAGAAGATTCAGATCTCGCACACCGTATATTACAGTGTGCAGGTGCCGGAGCAGAAGGGACCCCGTCCGCTTCTCATCGTTTTGCACGGTTTTGGACAGGTGGCCCGCCAGTTCATAACGGTCTTTGAACCCCTGGCGAAGAAGGGCATTCTGGTGGCCGCTCCCCAGGGCGCCCACCAGTTTTACACCCATCTGAAAAAGGGCCAGGTCGGATTTTCATGGTTGACGCGATACGAGCGCGATCAATCGGTCGTGGATTTTGTGGGATACATGGAGCAGTTTTACACCCTTCTGCAGGAGAGGTTTGAAGTGGATTCACAGCGCGTCTTTATGCTCGGTTTCTCACAGGGAGTTTCCATGGCCTACAGAACCTGGGCTCACAGTTCACTTCCGGTTCGGGGGGTGATTGCCTGCGGAGGAGATTTGCCACCGGATATCGTCGAGAAACTGGAGGGACTGCCTCCCATCCAAATTCTGCTGGTGCATGGTCGTCAAGATGAGAATGTTCCACCGGAGAAAGCTCAGGAAGCGCTAGAACACCTCAAGGCCCGTGGGTTGAAGCCGGAGTTGTTTGATTTTGAGGGAGGACACGTGGTGCCGTCCCGAGTATTGCCTAAAGTGGAAGGGTTGATTCTGGGAACCTGAAACTTTGGAAGCGCGCAAAGAGCACCGGAGCGCTCAGCGCGCAAACTGGACTTCGATGGTGGTCAGGGCTTCCACAGGCTGTCCGTCTCTTGTCCCCGGCTGGAATGTCCAATTGTTGAGAACGGTCTCCAGAGCCGTGCGGCCAAGCAGCGGGTGAGGGCACTCCAGCAGGACAAAGCGATCGGGATCGAGTCGTCCTTCGGGGGTGATGATGCCTCGAATCAGCACTCGTCCCGCTTCCGACAGTCCTTCGGGATAGCGCGGCTTTGGTCCCTCGATCAGTTTGGGCTCTTCAAAGTTTACTCCAGGAAGACTTTCCTGGTCCGAGAAAAGCGGGATGGCCTGGACCGGCGTTAAAACAGCAAAGAGAGTTTGTCGAGCTGTCTTTCTCATGGTCACCAGCTTGGCTCGATCGCTGCGGCCCTGAATCGGAATGTCGCCGAACTTGAAGCCATTATATTGCCCACTTAACCTGATCTGGTAGGACTCGTCCATCCAACTGTTCACTTTGAGTTGGTAAGACAGGTCACCGACAGGGCTTCGATAGGAGACCTTCTTCCCCCGGAGAGTCGACTCCGAGAGGGTATGAATATCCAACAGGATCAGTTTTCTCGGTATTTCAACGCCCTCGGGCACCGCGAATTTCTGAAACTTCCGAAAAGGGGCATACATCGCGGAGAACTGCTGTGGAAATTCTGCCGTGGGTAGATCAACCACATGATAGTGGGGAGGATTGTCTGGCGGGGACACCCTGTAAGGATAATCCTCAAAGAGGATCAACTGCAGGGCCTGCGGTGATTTACGGGGTTCGAGGGAATCTCCTCCCCCCAACAGCGGAGTGATGAGGGAGTTATGGATAAGAAATGCGAGGAGATAAGGAAAGACTCGAAGACCTGGGTGAATTCTCAACGGAAACGCCACCCGACGCTACCGCGCAATTTTTTCACGGCAATTCCCCTGATTGGGCGAAGTATACACCATTGCTCGGATGCCCCAAACTCCCCCCACGTGAGAAACGCGGCGGCGATGTTGATCTTGATTCAGCCCTCAGTTGCGCCTCGACCGAAGGGTTTTGAGCCGTTTTCCAGAACCTGGGTGCTGCCGGGGAACCATAACAGCACGACCGCACGAAGGCACGACAGCACGACTTCAGACGCTGGACGCACTCTGTGGCGGAGTATAAACTCTCGACGCTATTGCAGTGAGAAGTGATCTCAAAAAGCGCATTCGACAAAGATTAGAGAACTGGTCTCCACGGAGTCTTGAGGAAAGCCACTCGGCAGAAGCTGCCGTCCTCATGACGATTTTTCAGCGAGACGGCGAGCCCTACTTTCTTCTCACCCAACGCACCCAGGAAGTCGCCACCCACAAGGGCCAGATTTCTTTCCCCGGCGGACTTCGTGAGGATGCGGACTCCTCTCTTCGTGAAACGGGTTTGAGGGAGATGGAGGAGGAAGTGGGGATTCCGGCAGATTTTGTGGAAGTCCTGGGCCGATTCAACCAGTACATGGCCGTCACCAATTATCGGGTGACTCCTTTTGTGGCCTTCCTCAGGGAAGGGTTCTCCGTTTCCCTGAATCCCAGGGAGGTGGAGCGCATCCTGGAGGTCCCACTGCGCTTTTTTCACCAAGCTAAACCGACCGAAGAGATTCACCATCGCTTTGGAAGGGCGGTTACCCTTTATTTCTATAACTATGAAGGGGATGTGATCTGGGGATTGACGGCGGCTATGATCAAAGATCTGATTGAGTTCCTGGAAGAAGAGTTACGCTAACTGGCAGAACGGAGTGACGGGTCATGGGAGCCCAACTCACCTGGCGCCTGGAAGGGGGCTACTCGAGATTTATAGAAGGGTCGCGGGTGGAGCTGCGCCTGGAAAAAAAGCCCTTTCGCCACAGCCTCGATGTGTCCCCCTCAGGTCTCATCCATCGCTCCCAGCCAATGGATCTGATTTTTCGAGCCACACGGGGGTTCACAGGGAAGGGCCCGGGAGGTGTGCGGTGGCGTGTCCGTCCCCAGGGCCAGGTCCGTTCGGTGATCCTTTTTGCCGGGAATGCTTTCCTGGGTAATTTTCGGGTTCCACCCAATCACCTGGCCATTCAATGGAATGTGGAGGCCAGCACGGAAGGTTCAGCAGGTTTGAACCGAGTACCCTTGTTGGTGGACATCGGGGCAAAAACAAGACTGTACCATTCCTGGGTCACACTCTTCCCCGAGGAAACTTCCATTGCTCGAGCACTGCGGGAAGCCTGGAGAAGCTATCGAAATCCGCTGGATCCGGGTGAAGTTCTCCAGATGTCAGAGGGGCAGGTGGTGCGCTGGCGGTGGAGTGGACGGGTAGGACTGAAAGTGGGTGTCGAGTGGGCTCTGGGACCAGGGTGGGTTTTACCCGGTTCCATCCCCATGCTGAATATTCAGAAGGGACTCTCATCGGGAGCCTCTCTGGGTGCTCGGGTTGAGGTGGTGGAAGAAGGAGAGTTCAACGTCCAAGTCAGAAAACGAGCCGGGAAAATCGAGTTCCGATTGCGACGCCATCGCCAGCGAACGCGACAAGCCGGTCTCTCTGCTGGGGTGCACTTTGGAAATTCGCTTCGGGTGACGCGGCTTGGCCCAACCGTTCAAGGTCCACTGCGGATTCTCTCCAAGGGATTGACTGAGCCGCTGAAAAAGAAAATGAATCGGGTATTCAAGCAAGCCTTGGTGAGACGTCTGGAAGTTGCAATAGCCCTGGAGAGAACGCGCTGGAGAAGCAGTACTACGCTGCTGGCGGTCCATTGGCTGCAAACTGAGCCTGAGGTCTTTCGTCGGAGCTATGGCCGGCTCTTAGGCGGTTCCTTGCCCACTCCTGAAACAGGAGTAGAGGTCACTGGAGGGTTTGAGCGCATCCGAGGTCAACGGGTCACCGTACGCTTTAATGTGTTCAATTGGTTTGGATTCCAAAAGACCAGCGAGCGCCAGTCCCGTCAGTCACTCAGGGTCAGCCCGGCAGGGGACCTTGTTTTTGAGGCAACGGAAGAACTGGAGAAAACTCGTTATCGCTGGGATGAGATCCAGTTCCTGAGACTGTTGCACCGGGAGACCCTGAAGGGAAGCAAACGCTCAAGGGAGTTTCTCTGGAGTTATGGGCAAGAGGGAGAATTCTCCCAAGGTGCGCTTCGGAAGCTCCTGAAGATGGCCTTGCATATGGGCGTTTTCTCGGACTTCAGCCTTCCTGGTCCCTCGGCCTTCCCACTGACCCTTCAGCTTCTGGTGGGTACCCGTTTCTCTCCAGCGGGCATCAGAAAGGTACGTCAGGCAACTCCGGAGCAGAAGTGGATGGCTTTGGTGCGTGCCCTCGAGATCGCTGACCCTGAGCGATACGGAAAGGCGACCTTCTGGCGGGATTGGATTGACCACCGAGATCTCAGAGAGACGATCGATGAAGACCCGATTCAGACCCATTTAGCCACTCGTTATCCGATTGAGGGTCGAACCTCGTTTCAAAGGCAGCAGGTGGTGGCTGCCTACCGAAGATCCAAACGATTTCTCTATATGTTGGAAGCTTGGAAAGGGGAAGACTTAAAGAAACTTCTTAAGTTGTTTAGCCTGGGCTTGGATATGCCCATTTTTGTGTTCTTTCACCTCCTTTGTCCCCCTCAAGAGCGCCGTTCGGGAGCCGTCCTGACCGGTGACTGGGAGCAGGCCTGGGGGGAGGTGGACGTCCTGGAAGATCCTGACCGGCTGACAACTGACAGTTCCATCAGCTGACCAGTTGGCTCCTGACTTCTTCCCGATGTCAGTTGTCAGCTGTCAGTTGTCAGCTTTTGTAGGTTCCAAAAAGTTCGTAGCTCTTGGCCACCCGTCCCAGGAAGAATCCTGCCGCGACCGGGAGTCGGTCCTTCTGTGCAAGCTGAAAATCCTTATAGCACTCGACCACTTCGTGCATGAAGAGAATGTCGTGTCCGTAACACATGTCTCCGTCGTTCTTGACCGCCTGGCTGGAAAGGGTTTTGAAAAGTTCCTCTTTCTTGCTGTCGTCCATTCCCAGAATGGCGTAAATGGCCGTCGCCGAAGCATAGGGATCGGTGTGGCTGATGACGCTTCTCAGCACACTGAAGGGCTCGACGGGACACAGTTGGCGGGCCACTTCATCTAGCGACCGGTTCTGGTCCGTTTCACGACTTTTCGCAGAGGCTTGATTGAGCAGCACCGCTGCCATCATTAGGGCAAAAACTTTTGTTTCAGGGGTTTGATCGGTCCACTGACGGACGCAGTAGGCAAAGTGAAAAACTCGCATGGGCCAGATCCAGTCTCCGACCTGCGCATTGGAAAGTGCCTGAGCGGCCGAGAGAAGAAGTACTTCCTGGACGGAATCCAAACTGGCTCCCGAGTTGGCCAGGGTTTGCAGCATGTTGAGAGATTCGTCTGGCCCTTCGCTGAAAAGAAAGGCTGCTTCCGCCTCATCGTAGCGCTCGCTGGTGATTCCGCCCTGGTTGGAGAGAAGGGAATTGAGAACATTCGAACGCCCCTGCGTGAGCACGAACAGGGAGAGTGAGTGATCCTGGGGTGCCACAATCATGAAGTGCACCGCCGGGCAGATGATCTGATCCAAATGAGTCCACTTCAGAGTCTCGGCCAGTCTCCAGGCCTGGAAGAGATAAAGAAACTTATGCCCTCCCTGAAAGATGTCATGCATGGCATAGGTGAGTGATTTGCGGCGAAAGAACTGTCGATCTTCGTCTTCCTTAAGGAATGGCTTGGCCCAGGCCATTGCCGCTTGGAAATCCCCGCCATCGGCGGTCTCCTGAAAGTGCTGCCACCGTTGTTCCCGATCGCCTTCACTCCTGCTTTCGATGTCGTCCAGATTTAAGGGGGTTCGCTTTCTCTCTTTGGTGGCGAACCAGGACTGTTGAACCAGCGGTCGCCACCGACTC
>JACZQQ010000104.1 GCA_022545645.1 Acidobacteriota bacterium
CTCAACTCGTGCCTGGGGGCGGGAGTACGCGATCTGGAGAAAGGACCCTGCAGTGGGTCAGCGAAAACAACCGCATCTTCTTGCGGCTCAACGGATCCCGAGTGGAGATCATTGAGGGCGAGGGAATCTGAATCATAGCACCAGACCACTTAACCAAAAAACTTCTTTTCACCTCTGTCCCTTTTTCACCTCTGTCTCAATAAAACCCGGTCAGCGAGACTTACATCTTGAGAGCCATTTTGATGACCACAGGAGGAGAGCCTCATGACCACGAGAATAATCAGCTCCGCGTTCCTGATGATGCTCATTTCTGTCCCAGCTTTTACGCAGGACGTTAATTCACAGCTGATCGAAGCAGGGAAGAAAGGCGAAACCAGGAACATTGAGGGGTTGCTTGCGGCCGGGGCTGAAGTGGATGCGAAAGACGAGAAGGGTGTCACCGCCTTGATGCATGCGTCAGCCGAGGGTCATACCCAGTCGGTTGAAGCGTTGCTCGATGCAGGTGCCGACGTGGATGCCCATGCTAACGATGGGCTGACTGCTCTGATGGTGGTGGCCAGGGGCAACACGGAAATTGTGAGGGCCCTCTTGGATGCAGGAGCGGACGTGAATGCTAAAACCGACACTGGAGTGACCCCTCTGATGGTGGCAGTGGCAATGGGCAACCCGGAAATCGTGCGAGCTCTCCTGGATGCGGGTGCGGAAGTGGATGCAAAGGCCGATAGCGGTGTGACTGCCCTGAAATTAACGGAAAGAAGCGGCTACACCGAACTTAACGAGTTACTCAAGAGCGCTGGAGCGATCGCAACAGAGCCGAGGCGGCCACAAGATACCCTGTTAGCGAACGAATCCTCTGCGATAGACACGGTGGGGGAGATTGTGGTGGCCCAATTTAACTATTCGGCCACCGACGGAGAAGGCAACTACGCTAAGAATTTTCTTGAGTTGATTGAAGCGGGTCTCATTGCCTCTGATCTGGCCACCGGGATGCAGAATGGATACCAGTTTGTAACCAGCGTTGACGGTGAGACTTTCACGGTCCACGCTGACCCTATTTTACCTGGTGAAACGGGAACCCGGCATTTCTTCGCAGACAAAAGTGGGGTCATCAGGTGGTCGATAGAGGGTCCGGCCACAATCTTCAGCCCTGGTTTTGGAGAATCAGAACCAGGCCCAGAGTAGCCATTCTGTTCCTGGCACCTGGATCAGGACACAGATGAGACAGGAGCCCGGAAAGGGCGGCACAGTGGTGGTCCGCGGGCGAAAAAAACTTCGATCCCCATCTTCCCTCTCTGGTGAAGGACTGTTGGATTGATCTGGCCAGACCCTAAATGGAAAAATAAATAGTAGCGGGCTGTTATCTGCCTGATTGTAGAGGTGTTAGGTCGGGCACTCAGCAAGGGGTGTGAGTGCTCGAACAAGGACCGGAGAAACCATCCATGTTTTGGATCTTGATTCTTGCTCTCGGTCTGGTCGCCTGGCTGGTCTTCACCTTCAACAAACTGGTGCGCACCCGAAACCAGAGCCGAAATGCCTGGGCCGATATCGACGTGCAGCTGAAGCGCCGCTACGATCTGATTCCCAACCTGGTGGAGACGGTCAAGGGTTATGCCGGACACGAGAAGGAGACCTTTGAAGCCGTCGTTGAGGCCCGCAACCGCGCCATGGCGGCCCAGGGGCCTGCCCAGAAGGGGCCGGCGGAAGGTCAGTTGGGTCAGGCACTGGGTTCACTCTTTGCCCTGGCCGAGGGCTATCCTGAGCTTCGTGCCGTGGACAACTTTTTACAACTGCAGGGGACTCTCAGTGAGATCGAGGAGGCCCTTCAAAATGCCCGCCGCTATTACAACGCCGTGGTCCGGGACTTGAACACGGCCATCGAGCAATTTCCCTCCAATCTGGTGGCGGGTCTGTTCGGCTTCACACTTGGCGACTTTTTCAAGATTGAGGCAGCCGAGCGGGAGGCTCCCCGCGTCGATTTGGACTCAGAGTGAGAAACACGACTCGACTTCTACTTTTTCGCCTGGCACTTTTATTCATTGCCCTCATTTTCCTGGGCAACCCCTTTGCCGACCAACCACTCCTGGCTCGTTCCTTGGTTCACGAGAGTTTTCACGCCGACATTCGCGTTTTTCCAAATGGGGAACTGGAGGTGACTGAAACCATACGAACCCGTTTCGAGGGTTCCTGGAATGGACTCTACCGGTTCATCCCCGTTCAGTATGTCACCCCGCAGGGTTTCAGCTACAAGCTTCGACTCGATCTGGAGAGTATCACCGACGAGCTGATGCGCCCTTTACGTTACGAGACCACCTCGGAGAGACATTATCGGAAGTTCACCATCTGGATTCCCGGGGCCCAGGACGCAATCCGTACGGTGGTCATCCGCTATCGTGTGGAATTCGGTCTCCGTTTTCTGGATGACTACGACGAGCTTTACTGGAATGTGACCGGCGATGAGGGACTGGTCCCCATTGAACTGGCCAGTGCCCGCATCCAGCTTCCCTCTGAGGTGACGGGCACCCGGGTTGTGGCTTTCACCGGGGCCCACGGTTCTCAGGAATCAGCAGCCCAGGTCCAGGTAGCCGGAGAGACGGTCACCATCCAGGCAACGAGAGAGCTGAACATTCGGGAAGGTCTCACCGTGGCGGTGGCATGGGATACGGGAATCATCCACAGACCCGGCGGGAGTGAGAAAGCCCTCTTCTTCCTCTCCAACAACTGGATCTTTGTCGCGCCTCTTTTGGCCTTTTTCTTGATGTACTGGCGCTGGCACACCCGCGGTCGTGATCCTCGACAACTTCCCATTTCGCCGCAGTATGAACCGCCCAAAGGTTTGACTCCCGCCGAGGTGGGAACCTTAGTCGACAACTATCCGGATCTCAGAGACATCACAGCCACGCTGGTCGATCTGGCAGTGAGAGGCTATATGCTTATCGAGGAAAGGGAGACCGATACCTGGTTTGGCCTTTCCTCAAAGACCGAGTACACCTTTACCCTTCTAAAAACGGAGCCGGAATGGGGGGAACTGCTCCCTCACGAGAACAAGTTATTGCGATCAATATTTTCCGATGGGAGACTGGGTTCGGTGGATCTGGCTGATCTGGAGAACGAGTTTTACAAGGAGCTTCCCGGCATTCGTGATCGGATTTATGAGAAGCTGATCAAGCGCAAATTCTATGCCGCTCGTCCCGACAAAGTGAAGCAGCCCTATGTCTTCGCGGCCATAGCAATCCCCAGCATCTTGATCCTCCTAACCAGGTTTCTTCCCGTCGGCGACTGGCTGGGTCAGACCGAACTGGGCCTTATTGTTGCAAGCCTCCTGTGCGGCTTGCCTGTTGCCTTCTTCGGTTGGTTCATGCCCGCCCGTACCCCGCTGGGTGCTCGAACCCTGGAGCGAGTGCTGGGATTTGAAGAGTTCATCAGACGGGTCGAATCCGATCGCTTCAAACGGATGATCACAGGACCGGAGCAGTTTGAAAAGCTTCTGCCCTTTGCCATGGCTTTGAGCGTTGAAAAAAAGTGGGCAGCGGCCTTCAAAGACCTGTATAAAGAGCCACCTGACTGGTACCGTGGCTCAAACCCCACAGGATTCCACGTCGGTTCCTTCGTTTCCAATTTAAGCCGCATGTCCACCCAGACGGGTGCCATGATGTCCTCCTCACCCCGCAGCTCCGGCGGTTCCGGTTTTGGAGGGGGAGGAGGGGGTTTCAGTGGAGGAGGCTTTGGTGGGGGAGGCACGGGAGGATTTTGAAGGGGTCTGGAAGAGGTATCGGGACAAAATCAACTACATGTGAACCGATCTGCTTTCTAACCCACACTTCTGTCGCGAAATGCCGTTCGCGACAGCCAGTCTCCGATAAGCCGACTATACGGCCAAGTGGACTGGACCGGCTAGTTAGGCCTCACAGGTATTGCATTGTCAATCAGTAGAATGTTCAAATGACATAGACAATGTCTTCACAGAAGAAGCTACGTTCAATCGATATCAAGCTCTTGGATGATCTCTTCGAGATGGGAGGCGGCTTACGTTTGTCGGCGATTGGGAGGAGCCATCTGGGGAATCCTGGTTAGAACCTCAAGAAGGGACAATTAAGGATGTTCGTGATTCAAATGAAAAATTATAAAGTCATATCGTTGCTGGTTGCTGTTCTTTTTCTTTGTTCCGTAAATCTGTGTTTGGGACAAACGTTGGATGAATCAGATTTAGTTATTTTTGAAAGCGAAGTTTATCATGTGAGTTTCTATTATCCAAAGAGTCTTCTTATTCCCCAGGAAACTCCGCCTCAAGAGAATATGATGTATAGATTTCAATCATCATTAGGTAGTGATGCATGGTTGACTGTCAGGTTTATTTCCCCCGAACAAGCCTCATCATTAACCATGACATGTAAAGATGAAATTAAGGTCAAAATATTAAATTTGGATTGTGAAACTATTGAGTTATCAGAAAATTTATACACATATATCGAATATTCAAGTAGCTTCTTAAAAGAAGGACAGCTTAGAGCCATCGCTTGGATTGAGCATCCGAATGGTGGTATTATTGATATACAATTTTCACCAATTGATGAAAATCAGAAACAACTTTTCAGAGATATTATAAAATCTATTAGATTACTTGAATAGGCTTTTGGATGTCGGTTATGAACCCTGGGTCGCCCACTCCGCAAGCCAAATGGCCGCGATGATCGACGCCAGAAACAGGAATAGGATCAGCTCTGCGATGCGAAACCAGCGCCGGTTTCGGGCGATACTTTCGGCACCTGGCCTGGCCCGCTGCACGGCCGCTGAGGCCTCAACCCCAGCAAGGTATTCCGGGCTGTTCAGTTCGGCTGTCTCGGCGAGTGTCCTACCAAGCACGACATCGTCACCCTTTTAAATGGTGACGGTCTTTTTTTGGTTCGTAGGTCAAGTCTTATTTTTGCTGTAAATTTCGGATTTGGGCGAGCCCTGTTGGAGGGCCGTGGCGTTAATCAAACAGACACTTGGATAAAAACGCCGGGTCGTCGATTGGTTCACTTCTCCGATAAGCCGACTATACGGCCAAGTGGATAGTGCGATCTGTCGCCCCACTGATCCGTTTTGATTGACAGCACATTAAGCGCTGTCTAGCATTGGTCACATTATGGCTAGAGGACACAACCTGCGAGAGCGTCGACTTTTTACAGATCTGGCAGAGAAGAACCGTCTGAGCGCCGAGCTCCGGCGCGTGGCCCATAGCATGCGGCGATGGCAAGATCGGATGAAGAAACGTCGCAGCAAGAGGTGGCAGGCGCAATATCGCAGTTCCATCGAGCGTGCTGGTTCCAGGCTCGAAGTGCTCGAACGAGAAGTATTGGCTCAGGCCGAAGATCTCAAGTCGCGCATTGAGGAAGAGCTTGACATTTCGGTGCAGGAAGTGAGCCAGTTCGAGGAGCAATACAAGAAGGAACTCGACGAGTTGGTCTCGGCCCAAAAAGAGCTGCGCGAAGCCGAAGAAGCTCGTGTCCAGACAGAAGCGGCTGCCGCGGATCAGACTTCCCATTCGCAGGAGACCGCCGAGCTTCTGTCGAAGCTACGACGCAGACATCGGCGCACTGAACGGCAGGTTCGTCGAGAGGCGAAGGATGTAACGTCAGTCGAGCGTGAGATCGCATCCGAGGAAAGGGACAAGGAAGTTCTCACCAAGGAACTCCAGAGAGTCATCGAAGAGGTCCAGGCGCTTCGGCAGGCGTAGAAGACTCTAGACCTCCGCAGCTAGGCATTATCAACCTAACCCTCGGAAGCCAAGTCAACCTCCAATGGTCGTGGTTTGATCAGGCTGCCGTGGCCGCGTCCGAGACTGCTAAAGAACGTGCCCTCAACGGCCGAGGGTGGGCCGATTTTAGTCTTCGCCTTCCCAAACGGATAAGATTTTGCACTGTACGTCGTCAGAGTAATTCTGACAGAAGCTCGCTTTTTCTAAGAGACGGCTGTCCAAGTCATACCAATCCAGTCCAAAGGTTCTCGATCCTGCGTCGAGCCACGCGCTGCGATCCCCGACCTCTACCACTCTTCCGATATGCCGACTATACGGCCATGTGCGAATAACCGCTCAGAGGATAAGCGGTTCAAGCAGGGTGTCGAATCTACGCCATGACGGTGTGATTTAAATGGGTCATAAATCGGGCCAGACATCCTCCAGGCGGTTGAATTTCTTCTTGCCTTTCTTGTTCGGTGCAATCCAGGCCTGCAGTGTTCCCTTTTTGTACTGGTTGCGTTCTACGGTACACTCCTGGAGAAAGTGGAACAACTAGACCAACTTTTATCTCGGCTCAGCACTCCGCTTCTCCTTTTCATTTTTGCTGGAACTATCGCTGTGTTGGTAAAAAGTGCCGACCGGCTCGTCCATGCAGCTGTGACCCTTTCTGAAGCATGGGCTGTCCCTAAAGTGGTGATAGGAGCCACCGTCGTTAGCCTCGGAACGACGACACCCGAGGCCGCCGTTTCAGTGCTCGCGGCGGTGCGGGGAAACCCTGGGCTAGCTCTTGGAAATGCCGTTGGATCAGTCATCTGCGACACAGGTCTTATTTTGGGATTGTGTTGCCTCCTTGGGCAGCTCCCTCTGGAACACAGCATCCTCCGAAGACAGGGACGGGTTCAGCTTGCGAGTGGGATACTGCTCGTTCTAGCCTGTTTTCCTTGGACCGCCCCTCAAAGCGTCTTCACTCAGGGTGGCCAATTGCCTCAACCGATAGGGATCGTTTTTCTTATCCTCCTCCTAATATACCTTCGTCAGTCTGTACTCTGGGCCAGTCGAGAGAAGAAAAGCTTCCCTTTGGATGAGTTAGAGGATCGGCAGGATGCCTCTTTGGTCCTGATCCTTACAAAGCTATTGGGGGCGATCACTCTGGTGATTGGCTCTTCCCATATCCTGGTCGCGACTGCCGTGGAGACCGCGGACCGCTTCCATGTCCCCGAAAGTGTGATCGCTGCGACGATTGTGGCTTTTGGGACGTCGCTTCCAGAACTTGTAACCGCCATTACTGCTGTTCGTAGAAAACATGGAGATCTGGCCATTGGTAATGTGATTGGAGCTGACATTCTCAATGTGCTATTCGTCGCAGGAGCGGCTGCCTCCGTGACTTCGGGAGGTCTTGAAGCACAGCCGCACTTTTTCACTTTGCTATTCCCTGCCATGCTTGGCATCTTGGTCACATTCCGTCTTGGTATCTATTATTCAGGCAAGACTTTCAGGCGGAGTTTTGGATTACTGTTGCTCTTGTTCTATTTGTTGGCGACGGTCCTAAGCTATGGACAATCGCTTTAGTGTAGCGGTCTTGTATCCCGACCGGTGCTCAGATTTCCCCGGTCATCACCAGCCGTTTGAGTTCTTCGAACCCGTTGAGGACGATGGTATCTTTTCTATTCGCTGATGTTCTCCATCATCCAGATGTTGCCGGTCAGCTCAGCCATAGAGAAGACAATCTTGTCAGCCACCCTTTCGCCCACTTGGCCGTATAACGCCCTTATCGGTGAGTTTCATCTGGACGGTTTGCCGACTATACGGCCAAGTGGACTGGCCCGGACCGCTGAAATCGTGCGCCCGTTTTCGGCCCGCTTCAAAGCTCAATCTTTCGTCATCTTTCACTTATTTGGATTGGCGAAAAATCCGGGAACTGGTTGATAAATATTAGCTTTTCGTCACAAATCGAGTGAATTTGGTTCAGACTCAAAATCTGGCGAGGGGTGACTCTCGTGGGGGTTCGACTCCCCCCTCCGGCACCATGGTTTCCCTCCAGAAAAGATCTCTGTCCCCTTTCACTCTCCTGAGACGAAAAGCGCAGTAACCCGATATGTTCTGGCGGGGTGAATTGCTCCGTTATCTATCTTGGGGATGTCAGGGCTGAGGGATCTTGCTCCGCTGCTTTAGCTGCTCTCGGTTTGCTACTACCCAAGCCTGCAGGTCTTCGGTGATCTGCTCTGCACACCCTCCCCAGGCACCCATCGAAGAGGTACCCTCCCGAGTGCGAGAGCCCAAGAGCTCTTTCCGGTACTGGCCAACTTCCATCACCGTAGTGACCCAATAAGTATTAACCAGGACCGGTTCGCTCGTAAGTATCGTGTTGTTGAAGTACTCCCTGTAGCTCATACGCTGCCCGTAAGCCTCAACACCAACACCGCGAGTGATGACGGTGAGGACGATATCAGCCTTCTCACGGGTATCGACTAGCTGAAACTCCCTCATTCGTCCAAGGCGACTGCTCACGTCTTTGATGGAGTCTTGGATACCTTTACTAGTGTCGACAAAGCCATCTCGCATCGGAGCTAACACATGGACGGTTACGCGATCCGCCTGGGCAGTGGCCAGGGTCACACCTAACATGAGGAAAACAAGCATCGTGAAGCCTCTGAAGATCCGCATACTGTTAATTTTAACATATGAACTGCGTTGGTCATTAACCTATGGGGTGATCCAGGCAAACACCCAAATTGCAAAGGTGGGGACAGACAACAGTGGGGACAGAACTTTTTTCCACCATTGGTTACGCAACCCGGAAGCGTTATTTTCGATCAAGTGAATGGTCTGGTTCTATGCGGGCCCTGCGCCGAGGTGCCGACCAAATAAGAGCAGCGCATGCCTAGGTCATTAAATAGCTTGCCAAATAGCACCACTCAGCTGGGCCCGAGTGACCCATGGACTCAATTTCGAACATCGATTCGATCCAAGACCATAAGGGAAGTAAGGTGATCGTGACAACAATTGCGATGGGTGCTGTAGTAAGACAAATCGCGAAGGCTAGGCACACACCTCGAAATCTAT
>JACZQQ010000312.1 GCA_022545645.1 Acidobacteriota bacterium
GGGTGGCGGCGGGACGGCATCGATTTCTTTGTCGCTCCTCCTCCACGATGTCACTGACATCGCGTCGTCGTCGCTTCGCGAACTCGACGCCGTCGCGCTCGCCACAAACGTCACCGTATTTATGGAACGAGACACTAAGGAGCAGGTTTCGAGCTGAAAAGGAACAGGCCTCATCCAAGTGAGTACGAAGGACCTGTTTTCTTGACATTCATCCCTCATTATTATTGGGTAGGAGTCGATGAATGGGTTAAAAACGTCATTTTGCAGGGAACTCGTGGAAATATTGTCTTGGCCGCAACCTTTTGATATAAGTCCAAAGCTTTTGAGGTGCAGTAAATAATGGGTAAAAAACTGCTTCTGTTATATCTGTCACTTCCCCTACTCGTCCTGTCCTCCTGCGGTGGCGAAGCCTCGACGGCTACCTTTAATCGCATGAGTAAGAACCAGTTCGTCACCATTGGCTCGGTGCCTTTTGAGGGGCCGTTACTGCATGAGAGGAGTCAAGTTTGGGTCGGACCGGATGCTGAGTTGGGTCGGCTCGTGGTGGAAAAGATCGCCGAAGCCATTGAAGGGGAAGACGAGATTGAAGGCAGGTGGATTGGAATGCAGCATGGGACTCTGGCTACCACCCTTGCCAACTCGGAGGTGGATATTGCTATGGGCGTGTTTGGAATCACCGAGGCTCGAAAAGAGCTGGTGGCCTTTTCCGAACCCTACTACACCTCCCAGCTGGTCCTCGTCATCAATCCCACCCACCGGGATGCCAGACCCAATTCTCTGGATGGGCTGGAGGTTGGTGTTCGGGAAGGTACCGCCGTTGAGGAACTGGTGAAAGAGAAATTCGGCGGAAGCACGATCGTCCCTTTCAAAAACCTGGACGATGCCATTTTAGCCCTGAGAAGGGCCGAGATCGGTGCCGTCATTGATGATCAGTACATGGCCGCTTTCGCCCTGGACACGGTGCCCGGAGCGGGGCACCTTGAAATCGTCCCCGAAGTCGTCGGGACTGTGGACACGGCAGTCGCAGTGCAGAAAAAAGACACTCGCCTGCTGGGAATGATCAATGAGGTCATTGCCCAGGTTAAATCTGAAGACCTGTACAGTCAGTGGCTTCAAGAAGAAGCCGAGGCTCAGCTGGCTCAAGTCCAGGAGCGCCACCCGGAGAGATTGGAAAGGGACCGTCAGGCCGTACTGCCCCGGCGCGTGGTCATCCAGGTCAGTAAGGATAACAACAACGATTTTGACATCTATCGAATGGCCAACTTGACCTTTACTCTCACCGATGAAAAAAGTGGCCAATCCTACGATTCCTCCCGGATCGATTTCAAAGGCAGTACGGGAAGCGCCAGCGTCACCCTTCAGCCTGGAAGTTACAAGCTTATGGTCAGGAAGATGAACAACTGGTCCCCCGGCATCGTGGTGGTCCAGCCCTCCGATCCGGAGCGACTGACCATTAAAATTCGGCTGCAAAGGGGCGGGCAGGTGAGGATGACTAGAAGCTAGGAACACCGCTCTCGAACCGTCCCTTGTTTCTCGATCTCCCCTTACCGCCTTAGCTCCTGCCCCTGTGATATACTTTCTTCAAACTGACCGGGAACTTTTTCCTCTACCCGAAATCTAAGTAAGTGTTGACGGAATTTTTTATGGGAGAACTGACCCATTCCATTCACTCCAGGGCAGGATTTGAGGAAGGGGAAAGTCTCGTCCTGCGTTTGAAGGAAAAGGACGAGACAGCTTTCACAGAGGCCTTCCAGCTTTACAAGGATCTAATCTTTAACCTCTCCATCAGTATGTTGGCCGATAAGTCTGAAGCAATGGATATCACCCAGGAAGTCTTCCTCACCCTCTATCGGAAAATTCACCGATTCCGGGGAGAGTGCAGTTTGAAGACCTGGCTTTATCGTGTCGCCCTGAACCAGGTCTCCAATCGGAATCGTTGGTGGAGACGGCGCTTTCAACATCGAACGATCTCTTTGAGTTTGAACGGGACGTCCGATGAGAAAAAAACAGTGGATCTGATCTCGGATCGCCCCCAACCGGACCGGCAACTGCTTTCCCTGGAAGTTCGAAAGGCTCTTCGAGAAGGCATGGATCAGCTTCCCTTTGAACAGCGGGCAGCAGTCACGTTACGGGATATGCATGAATTGAGCTATCAGGAGATCTCGGACGTTTTGGGAGTACACGTCGGAACTGTCAAATCACGAATTGCTCGTGGAAGGAACAGCCTCCGGGCACTTTTGAAACCCTACTGGGGCAGGGGGGCCGTATGACCTGTCAAGAACTACGCCAACAGATTCACGAGTTTCTGGATGGCGAGCTACCACCCAGGGATTTTGCTGCTTTCAATGAGCACGTCAAGCAATGTGCCGGGTGCCAGCGCTACCAGGATGAGTTCAGTTGGCTCAAAAATGCCCTTACCTTCAAGCGTCTGTCGCAATCTGCACAGGAGATGCTTTGGAAGCACATCAGGCTCCGGGTTGAGCGCAACTGGAAGACGCGGATTTTAGAGCTTGGTGAGGCTCTGCGTAC
>JACZQQ010000105.1 GCA_022545645.1 Acidobacteriota bacterium
ATATAACCCCGCCCAAACGATCGGATCGTTCCAGGATCGTCAAGTCGATCTCAAGATTCTGCCGGAGACTTTCCTGGAGCAGATAATAAGCGGTGGCCAACCCCGAGATGCCTGCCCCGATGATTCCGATCTTTGCTGCATGTCCCATAGCTGGCGTCAGGTTAGTCGATCATCGCGCGATCTAGCAAGAGAAGCTCCGTTGATAGCTTCTTTGCACCCGATCGTGCATGTGAACTACCATAAAGTAGAAATGAGAAGTGACGATGGAATCCAAGGGCATTGAAACGGATCTCCCGCAAACCAACCTAGAAGCCGTGATCCCTGAGGAACAAAAGGTTCTGTTGGAGGTGAACGCCGACCGTTTCGGCATCCATCAACAGATGGAGAAACTGCTCACAGAGATCAACACCAACCACGTGGACTGGGCTCAGACCTTAGAGGATCTGCACTCCCGGGCCATGAGCGACTTCTCCTATTACAACAATCACAAACGAGGGGCCGATGCGGTTGGGGTCTATTGTGGGCTCTACACCCAGGTGGCTGAGCAGTCGACTCCGGATTCTCTACGTGAAGTGGGCATTCGTAACTTGCTGTACTACCTGGAGAAAGTGGTCAGTACCTCGGAGGAGCACCTGGTGAGGAATGTCACTCCGACAAATCAGGCTCTTCGTCGTCTGGGGAAGATTCTTCACGACGCGCCCGCCTACGCCGTAGCCTCAACTCCGGGCCTGAGGCGTGTAACCCAGGCCGTGCTGATGGCGGGAAAGCCGGTTAAGCCCCTGCTGAAACCCCTGTTCAAGTTATTCAGCTCGGCTCTCGGGCAGTGCTATGAAGACTGGTTGGGGCGGGAAGATCCCGTGGTGTGGTTTGGCCAGCGCCGCGTTACGGGCCCATCCAGGGAGGATCCACTTCCCGAGGCGGTAGCCTGCATTTCTCATGATCGCCTGAGATCCTGGCAGGCCGATCTGGCGGATCTGCGTGGAGGTAAGGACTCCCTGGAGAAACGTGCTCGAGAACTGTTGGCTCTCCCGGACAATGCACAAATCACGCGCAGCTATTATGAGGCTGTCTCAGCCGTGGAGTCCGAGGAAAACGAAGAGTGGAAGAACCTGTTGGAGAGGATCCACTGGCTGGTTCAGGTGGTGAGGACCGAAGCCCTCACTTCCGTGCACGAGATGGCTCTACGCGAGATCCGGCGCTGCTACGAGGAAGTACTAGAGGGCGGCGACCGGAGCAGGGTGCAGGAGTGTATTCACGAAACCTTTGCCACCCTTCGTCATGCCCGGCTGCCCGAGACACAAACGGTGGACCACTTGGTCACGACCATTGGTCTAAAGGTGCTGGCTGCCCAAGATGCCGCCTGGGCCGATGCGGTGATCGATGAGATCATCGGCTGGGACTTTCATTACCCCGAATTCGATGGTTACACCGAGAAGTGGGCTGTGCAGGTCAATCCTGCCCACCTCAAGAACATTCGTACCTATCTTAGCCTGATTCAAAGTGATCCTCATCTAGCCCGCCGGCTGCTGGCTGCTTTGGTGGTTCACCTCAAGATGGGGGGAGTGTTCATCGCTGACACCGATCTCTTTCAAAAGGATATCTCACGATTCCTGGGTAGCGACATAGGTCCCGTTTACCACCAGGCGAAGCACCTGTTGAAGCTCTTTCCTGTCTACTTCAGCGACATCGGCGCAGAGGGAGAGCTGCGGGAGATCTCCACTCGTATCGACGAGATTGGAAAGCTCAAGGATCCGCTCTGCCATTTTCTCCGCAAACTCTGCCACGTCGAGAGCAATTCGCAGCTGGTTTCTTATATTGAAGCCATCGCCCATTTTTGGGCTACAGGCGATCGCAAGCCACTGCGAGCGTACATCCCCCCCAACAGATACAACAGTCTCGACATTTCCAGCGAGTTCTATAAACCACTGCACCGTATCATGAGCAGTCTTGGGGGTTCGGAAGGGGGAATCGGAGAAGCGTTCACTCTGGGGAGCGAGGTACTGAAACAGCGCCTGTCTGAGATCTCTGGGGCAGAACCCCTCGATGTGGAGAAGGTGGAGCTGCTGTTCCGACTGAGGCACTTGCTCCAGCGCAAGTATGCGCTCAATCATGAGTACCTGCTCGATCAGTTGCAGGCTTTTGAGCACCTCAACCGCAGCCAGGTCAGGGAGCTGGAACGGGCCCTGGCGGCCCAGAGACACGAAGCGTCTCTGGGAATCCTTCTGGGAATGCTCGAGAAGCTCAAAGAGATGATCCTGAGCGAGGAAGAAACCCAGGCCATCGAGGATATTTACCTCAAGCGCCACGTTGCCGTAGGCATTCCCAGTATGTCCGGCCGTTACCTGGAGATGCGGTTTCAGGCCATGGGTCTCACCTTTCGCATCGAATCGTTGGCCAACGTGCTCTTTGAAGAAATGGTCGCGAGCCAGAATCTGGAGTACATCACCAAGAGCGACTTGCAGAGGATCTGTCGATGGCTGCACCTGGTGTACAGGGCATTACGGGTCGACGGTTGCCGGGCCACGGGCCTCAGTATGGGAATTTCCATGCTGGAGCAGGCGCTGCAGGCCCAGGCCTTTACGGTGGACCAGTTCATCAACATCTTTCAGTTTATTTCCCACAGTATTCACTATCTGATTCGTGTTCGCTTTCTGGATGTGTACGAAGGGCCCCTTGGGCGGATCGTTGAGCGAATGTTCCAGAAGGGTCTGTTAACCCGTGATGCAAAGGGCAATGTGCAGGAAGAGATCCTTAAGGTGAGCGAGACCTTTTTGCGGGATTTGATCGCCGAGAGCTTTGGGCTGCAAAGACTCGACAACCTCTTGGGCAAGATTCTGAACACCCTGACCGAACAGAGGGGGAAACTGGACCGCACGGGACTCAACCTGCTGATGACCTATGACGTGGACCGGTGCTTTTCGGACATCTACGGGCACAAAACCTCTGGGGAAGGCAACATTTTACTGGGATATAAGGGCTATATGCTCAAGGAGTTGGCTTGCCAAGGCTTCCCGATTCCACCTGGCTTTATCCTGACCACCGAGGCCTACCGCTGCCGTTCGGCAGTCCTGGACTTCGCCGAGTTGCAGCACGAAAATGTGGAGCGGATCAGGAAGCAGATTGCCAAGCTGGAACGTTTGACGGGCTCCCGCTTCGGAGACCTGGCGAACCCGCTCCTTCTCTCCGTGCGCTCCAGTGCGGCCATCAGCATGCCCGGGATGTTGGATACCTTTCTGAACGTCGGAATGAACCCCGAGATCGCCGCCGGCTTCGCCGCCAAGATGGATAGGCCCTGGGCGGCTTGGGATGCCTACCGGCGCTTCCTACAGTTTTGGGGGATGAGCTTTGGCATCAATCGCGATCTGTTCGACGGGCTGATGGGGGAGGCCAAACAGAAGTACTCGGTGCTCAAGAAGTCCCTGTTGCCCCCGGAGATGATGAAGGAGTTGGCACTCCGGTACCGCACGCTGCTTCTCGACCACGGTCTGGAGATTGTGGACGATCCCTTTGAACAGCTCATGAGATGTATCGACCTGGTGATGCAGTCCTGGCAATCGAACAAGGCGCGGGTTTACCGCAGCGAGTTGAAAATTGCCGATGAGTGGGGTACAGCAGTTCTTGTGCAGAATATGGTCTATGGTAATCTTCATGCGAAGTCGGGTACGGGGGCACTGTTTACCCACCACCCGAGAGAAGGGCCGGAGGACGTGCAGCTTTATGGTGACTTCATTATCCAGGGCCAGGGAGACGACGTGGTGAGCGGACTGGTGGATACCTTTCCGGTGAGTGAAAATCAACGTCTCTCGGAAAGCGAGGAGACCAAAATCTCCCTGGAAAAGGATTTTCCGAAGATCTACCAGAGTATGCGTCGTTATGCCGAGAACTTAATCCATGAGCAGGAAATGCACCACCAGGAGATCGAGTTCACCTTTGAAAGCGATAATCCGAAGGACCTCTATATTCTCCAGACCCGAGACATCGTGTTCTTTCAGACCTCTTCTTTGCCCACCTTTGTGGCCGGCCAGGCCCTGGAGGACTCGAAGGCGGCCACCGGTATCGGTGTGGGCGGCGGTGCGCTGAGTGGGCGCGTGGCTCACACGGCTGAGGACCTGACCCAACTGAAGAAGCAGTATCCAGACGACCCGATTATCCTGCTGCGACCCGACACGGTACCCGACGACATTCACTTGATCCTGAAGGCCGATGGGCTCTTGACGGCACTGGGAGGGGCCACCAGTCATGCTGCACTGGCGGCTCAGCGGTTGGGACGAATCTGTGTGGTCGGCTGCCGGGTGTTGCAGGTGAGCGAGGAGAAGAGGGAATCCGAGTTGGCCGGCCACGTCATTTCAACGGGAGAGTTTCTTTCCATCAATGGCATCGACGGATCCGTGTACCTGGGAAGGCACCCTATCACCATCACCAAAAGACACGGGCTGATGCGGTAGATCCAATAAACCTGAACCCATACAATGCAACAGAGGGAGTTGTGTCGAAACTAGAGACAGAAGATGCACTGGGTATTAACGGTGCTGGCCGCACCGGCAAGCTGACGTTGTGGCACCATGTTGCCCGGAAATATTTCTCAAAGATCGTGGTCAACTTCGGACGGGAAGTGGGTACCAATCTGGAGGCGGTCTGCAGCCTGATCGAGAAAGACTCAACTTACGGCTCACTTCATCGCTTTCTCTTTGGAGTCAATGCTGAGCCCTGCGTCAAGATCGTTGATCGCGAGAAAAACCTGCTGGAAGTCGCCGGGGTCCCCGTCACCATCCTGCAGAGTGCTCGTAATCCGAAGGATATCGGATGGCGAAAGTATGGAGTGCGCATCGTGGTGGATGCCACTGGCGCCTTTAACGATCCAACCCGTCCCGTGGATCATCCCCAGGGGTCGCTGCGAGGGCATCTTGAGGCTGGAGCGGAAAAGGTCCTGAACAGCGCAACCTTCAAGATCAAAGACAAAAGCCAGCCGCAGCCCCAAGACGCGGTGACTCTGATTTATGGCGTGAACCACGATGCCTTAAACCCCACTCAACACCACCTGATCTCAGCCGCCTCCTGCACCACCACCGCTTTAGCTCACATGGTCAAACCGCTGCTGGACAACCTCCACTCGTCGAAGATCATGACCGCCTCCATGAGCACGGTGCACGCGGCCACCAACAGCCAGAGTGTGCTGGACACGGTTCCCAAGGCCGGAGCCCGGGATCTGCGCCGCAGCCGCAGTGTGCTCAATAACATCATCTTGACCTCGACCGGCGCTGCCCAGGCCCTGGAGCAAGTGATCCCGGAAATTCGGTCCATTGGCTTTATGGCCGATTCGGTGCGTGTCCCGATCCTCACCGAGTCGTTGATCATCCTCAACGTGACCTTCCAGACGATTCTTGAGGGGGACGACAAGAGCTCGGTTCACCGCGATAAGCTCAACAAGATTTACGCTGCTGCGGCTGCTGCGGGTCCGCAGAAGGGACTGTTGTGCTACAGTGAGGACCAAAACGTGCCCTCCGACGTGATGGGTATGAAGGCCGCTGTAGTGATCGAGGCGGCAGAGACCCACACCCGTACCGGTTTCGTCAGTGTGGACCTGGCCCAAATTCCAGGAATGGACCCCGAGGTCATCCAGCATCTGGACAGCGGGATCGTGAAGATCCCGGTGACCCACGCCAAGGCCTTTGGGTGGTACGACAACGAGTATGGGGGCTACACCAACCTGCTGGGTGACTTGACCGTTCACGTTCACCAGGTCCTCGATTAAGTACTCAGTGTATAGCCTCCACAAAGTTCTAAATGGGTGATTTAACCCACTTTCAAGAGGCTGACTGGGTATATTCGACCAGGACGTATCGAGGTCCTGAAAAACAACCTATCGACCGTTGGCTTGCAACAGGATAGTGAATTCGGGAAAAATGTGAAAATAGAGAGTTTGTCAGCTAATTGAGGTGTGTTGCGATGAGTGGTCCTTTTCGGGAAGTGGGGTTTAAGAGGGTGGGTTTCGTATCCACACGCATAGCAGGCACGGATGGAGTCTCTTTGGAGATCGAAAAGTGGGCTGCGGTATTAGAGCGCAATGGGTATGAATGTTTCTATTTTGCGGGGCTTTGCGACCGACCTGCGGAGAAAAGCCTTGTCGTTGAAGAAGCCTATTTCGGTCATCCCAGTATTGAGGCAACTAGTGCAGGCTGTTTCGGCAGGCACCATCGTAGTCCTGAAGTGACGCAGTCTATTGAGAAAATCAAGAATCATCTCAAGGCAAAGCTTTATCTCTTTGTAAAGCAGTTTGGTATCGATTTGATTGTTGCCGAAAATGCGCTGGCTATTCCGATGAACATCCCCTTGGGGCTGGCACTGACCCAGTTCATTGCTGAAACTTGTTTGCCCACGATCGCTCATCACCACGATTTCTATTGGGAGAGGGAACGTTTTCTGGTCAATAGTGCGAAAGATTACCTCACCTGCGCTTTTCCTCCCAATCTTCACAACATGTGCCACGTTGTGATTAACTCCGTTGCCAGCGCACAGCTGAGTTACCGTCAGGGCATATCCAATACGTTGATTCCCAATGTCTATGATTACGCGTCGCCTCCAGCGCCTCCCGATGACTATGCCTCGGACCTGCGAGAGCAGATCGGACTCGGAGAAGATGACGTTTTTGTCTTGCAACCCACCCGAGTAGTCCCGCGTAAACTGATAGAGCGTTCCATTGAAATTGTCTCTTTGATGAATCTGGAAAATCCTGTCTTGGTCATCTCTCACGCCAGCGGTGATGAGGGAGACCATTACTACCGGCGCATCTTGGAGTATGCCGAGCACTGGGGAGTTCAGGTTCGTGCCATCGAGCATCTTATTGGAGCGCGCAGAGGAAAGGGGCCAAACGGAGAAAAACAATATTCCATCGGAGACGTTTACCAGTGTGCGGATCTGGTGACCTATCCCTCCGGCTACGAGGGTTTCGGCAACGCATTCCTGGAAACCCTCTACTATCGGAGGCCCATTGTCGTGAATCGCTACTCGATTTATATCGTTGACATCGAGCCAAAGGGTTTTCAAGTCATTACCATTGATGGCTTCGCATCCCGGGAGGCGGTTCGCAACATCCGAGAAGTTCTGGAAAACGAGAAGCTGCGAGAAGAGACGGCTAAGAAAAATTATGAGTTGGCACTTCAGCACTATTCTTATGAGGTGCTGGAGCGGGATTTGCTCAACCTGCTCTACCAACTGTCCCAGCAAATATGGACTTAATGCCTCGCTCCATGAATGGTGCTAGATTGGACCTGGTCACCTCTGAAGGATCACGGTGGGTCAGGAAGCCACTTTCAGAAGGACGTTTTCTCCTTCGTCGGAAAGCATTGAGCAGGCATCGGCTGATCATCTGCGGTTTCCCCATTCTCTGGGCCTAGCCAGTGCAAGGCATGGACCTTCCACAAAGGGACCTTGGACTCTTTGCGGGGTGCTGTCACCCATGTTAGACTGTTCCTGAGTCCAACCGCACGAGCAGGAATCACGACCACAACACCTGTTGACAGGCGAACTCGGTACCTCTTTCCCAACACCCGGTTGAGCACTGGCACGTAAGTTGCCCAGTGAAGCGGCAGGTGGGTAGCTCCAGCATCACAGTGAGACGGCATGAACGAACGGCTTAAAGGAAAAAACGAAGTGAGGAATCTGGCAATCGGTTTGTTACACTACTCCTGTCTTCCCGTTGTGGGAGGTGTGGAAGAAGTTCTGGATCAGCAATCTTCTCTGCTGGATCGCTATTCTTATCGAGTCAAGGTTCTGGCGGGCGCTGGTAGGGCGCTTAACCGCGATTATCCGATTGAGATCAATCCCTTACTGGGATCTAGAAACAGACACGTCTTACAGGCCCATCGATTACTGGTAGAGGAGAACGACTCTCGAGGCATAGAAACACTCGCCAGCGAGATTGAGGGGTATCTGAGGGAGCAGTTTCGACATTGTGACATTGTTCTTGCCCACAACGTTCTCACTATGCCCTACAATCTTCCCTTGACCTGCGCCCTGTGGAAGTTGGCTGATTCGGAGTCGATGGGAGTAATCAGCTGGGGGCACGACTCTCCTTACTTCTACGCCAATTATCCGCCTCACCTGGACCATTCACCATGGACCGTACTCAAAAAGCTCCATCCCAAAATCCATTACGTGACGATTTCTGAGAATCGCCGAGAACAGTTTTTGAGACTGTACGGGAAAGCCCATCGTATTCATGTCGTGAACAACGGTATTGACCCAGCCACATTTCTCAATTTGGATGCGACCACCGTGCGGCTTGTGGAAGAGGAGGGTCTCTTGGGAGAGGACTTTCTCATCTTTCATCCCTGTCGTCTCCATCCCCGCAAGAATGTGGAATTGTCCATACGGGTGACGCGTGCCCTCCGGGATCAGGGCGTCCCGGCGCGCTTGCTGGTGACTGCGGCTCTTGATCCACATGAACCCGAAACGCTGGATTACTACAGGAAGTTACTTCGGTTGACTCGGCAGTTGGATGTAGAAAGGAACGTGCTCATCCTGGGTGAATATCAATTTCAGAATGGCGATCGAATCTCAGCGGATCGACTCACCACTCGGGATTTTTATCTCATCTCAGATGTTTTGTTCCTACCCAGTCATGAGGAGGGTTTCGGTCTGCCTTTATTGGAAGCCGCACTGACCAGATTACCCATTGTGTGCTCAAAGATCGCCCCATTTACAGAGTTGGCCAAGGAAGATGTTTGCTATTTCGACTTGCAGGATACCCCGGCT
>JACZQQ010000106.1 GCA_022545645.1 Acidobacteriota bacterium
ATAGAGAAGAGAGGACTGAGTGCTGAGGACTGAGGACTGAGTGTTGACTACAGACCGCACCACAGCACCACAGCACGATATTTACGAAGTGGCGACTCCCCCTACGAAACTGACCATGAGTTCGGTGACCGCCTGGGGATATTCCTTGTAGGGGGCATGTCCGCAGCTGTTGAAAAAGTGGAGTTGGGCCTGATCGACGGAGGAACTGATCAGCCTGAAGAGATCCACCCCCATGTCGTAGGTGGCTGAAGGGTCATTGTATCCCCAGATCATCAGGGTGGGCCGTTTCAGGCCACCCGCCCGCAGCATCTCCAGCGTTTCATCCTTGGCTTCATAGAGCCACCAGGCGGTGCCTGAGTTGTGGCCAAGAGCCGGGCGGGCGTGCACCTTATCGGGATTCAGTTCGATGAAGCGTTTCCTGAGCATTTCCAGCTTCTGGGCAGCCTGGCCTATTTTGGGATGCGAGGCGACCTCCAGCTCAGCTTCCACATACTCCTCGGTGACGTAGTCTTTGTGAACCGAGCTGTTGCTTCCCAGCAACTTTTGACGAATGGAATCCTTCGTGGGCGGCGGCCCGGCGGGGGGAAGATCCGGCGTTGAGGGCTTGGGATCCACCGGGGTCAGGGTGTTGCTGTCGAATATGGTCAGGGTCTTGACCTTGTCCGGGTGATCCATGGCAATACGAGCCGACGGCAAACCTCCTCTGGAGTGCCCGACCAAATGAACGCTCTCGAGACCCAGAGTTTCCATAAACCGGTAAAGGTGCTCGCCAGTGGCCTGCATCGAGTAGCTCGAATCACTGAGAGGGTTATCGGTAAGCCCCATGCCCAGTTTGTCCACTACATACACGTGAAAATGGGCGGCCAGATCGGGTAAGATTGGCATCCACCCAGCGGCTGAAGTGGTCATACCAAAATGACCCCCGTGGACCAGCAACATGGGTTCTCCTTGTCCCCCTTCGAAGTAGCGGGTCCTGATGCCGTCAACATCTACGAACTTCGCCTCTCCCATCGACTGAGAGGTACCGGCTGCTGCCGAGTAGGAGGTTGTCGACATCAGCAAAGGCACAGCGCTCAGGGCACTCGCGGAGTGTCCGAGAAAACCTCTTCTTGAAATTTTCATGGATCAAATCCTTTCTGATTGGTTGAGAATAACTTAGAAATCGGGGCTCTGATAGATGACTTTTCCTCCTACCGCCGTCATCAAGTTTTTGATTTTCTTGATATCCATCTCCGGAATGGTGAAATAGTCTCTGTCGATAACGATAAAATCCGCCAGCTTACCTTTCTCCAGCGAACCCAGGTCTTTTTCCCTGAGTACGGCTTCGGCAGCCCAAGTGGTCCAGCCTCTAAGCCCGGAAATCCGATCCAACTTCTCCTCCGGTCCCCAGATCCGACCGTCCCACTCACGGGTGATGTAAAAGGCAAAAGTCGGCCAGAAACCATACCAGGGCCAGGCTCCCAGCCGAGTCTCGTCTGGGACAGAGGCAAGATGGGCGTCGGTCGCAAGGGAAAATCTTGCTCCCGCTTCCATCATGGTTTTGGTGGGTGTAAACCATTTCAGGTATTCCTCTCCATACACCTCGACAAAGTCAGAGACGTTCCTGACCATGCCGGTGGCCTGCATGTTCATCCACAGACCGTATTTGGCCAGTTTGGGAATCTGCTCGGGCCGGATCAGTTTGGGGTGATCGAAGAAGTGGCGTTTCTCTCGAATCTGTTCCAAGGTCCACCCGTCCTCCTCCATCAGCTGATCGAACATTTGGAAGAGGATATCGGTGGTTCCGTCGTTGGTGGCATGGACATCAGCCAGCCTTAAACCAGCCTTTAAAGCCGCCAGGTGAGCATTGTAGGGCTCCGTGCCCGGTTTGTGTCCGGGACATTGCTCAATGCGTGCCAATTGCTCTCGCAGGGCCGGATCCTCGGGTACGGCCTGACTGCAAGGGCCACCAACGTCCCATCCCTCTTCTCCAACCCCGCTGTTCCAAAAGTACTCGCTCCCCTGGCCTCCAAAGTCTCCCAAGAGGCTGTAGAACTGGGAAGCGTTGTCAGACAGTTGAAAGGCGGTGCGGTGGATCCATGCCCAGCGAATGGGCATCTCTCCCCTGCGGTCCATCATATTGAGGGCCTTGATGACTTCCAGCGGCTCGATATGGGTTTGCACCGTGGTGACTCCAAAGGATGCCGTCTCCATCAGCTCCTTTTTGAGCATTCCCGCCACCAGTTCTGTCTTATTCTTGAGGATGATGTCGTAAATGAGGTAATACCAGACCCTCAGGCCCACCGGTTTGAGACTGTCAATATCCTGTCCAATGGCCTCACTGATCAACTTTCTGGCCTGGCTGTTGTAAATGCCCGAGCTCAGGCCGCCGCTCACAACGACCGGATTGTTGGGTCCCATCCGGTCCAGATCTGCAGTGTTCACCATCCGCTGCCGGATGACGGGGGAGGGGGTTGCCTGAATGGCATCCTCATGCATCGGAATATTAACGATCACCCACTTGTCGGGTCCCAACTCAGCTGCTCTTCGGCGAACCACCGCCCCGATCTTCTCGGCAATTCCGCCTTTGGTCAGCTCATCCAAGTCATCTTCATGCAAACCCAGAACCGGAGTCACCTTGAGTTGCGGATCAGGGTTGAAGTCGGGATCACTCCCTAGATGGTTGAGCAACCACAGGTGTGGGTGAGTGTGGCTATCGATGATTCCCGGAAGCACGGTCCTGCCCTTCACGTCAATCACCTGCGTTTGGGGACCTGCCAGTGCCCTGATCTCCTCACTGGTTCCCAAAACCAGAACCCTTCTGTCCCGGACCGCCAGGGCTTCGACTAAGGTCAGCTGATCGTCCATGAGGGCGATCTTCCCGTTCAAGACAATCAAGTCGGGATAGGCATCCAGCTTCTCGAGCAGTTCGGATGCTCCCTGGGCACTGACCTTTCCAGGGGCCAGGACAAATATCAGGAAAAGGGTTAGAGCAACTTGTAAGTTCAACAGTAAGATTGACTTGCGCATCGGCCCACCTCCGTAAAACTCAGACAAATCCAAGATTTCGGGGAATTCTATCTTATTTGGAAAGAAGGGGACAGGAATAAAGAAAGCGCTTGCCCGCACAGCGGGCTGCGCGGGTGCATTCGTGCTGTCGGGCGTTCGTGCTGTGGTCTGCGGTCTGTGGTCAGTTGTCAGCTGTCAGCCGGTCCGCCGGCTGCGGAGCTATTCCCCAATCACATCGAAGACGACGGGGCGTGTGACCCGGACCTTTCCCCATACCTGCATCCAGGGATCACGACTGGGATGCTGAGAATAGGCTTCTCTGGACTGCATATCGTCAAACTCAAAAATGAGGCCGTGAGTGTGGGAGACATCTCCAACGGTAAAGGGCCGTCGCAGTTTGCCTACCCATGCCCTCCTCAACCCCGGGATGGCATCGACCAGACCGGCAGTGGAATTCTTGAAATCCTCCATCGCCTCCTGGGGTGCACCTTCAACAGCCGTCCAGGCCACGGCATGAATGATGGTCTGCTCATTTCTGGCCGATTGCTGTCCCATGAGCCATCCCACCATGAAAATCAGGCCTGCAAACATCCACACTAAGATCTTTCGGTCACCCATATCGTCTTTCCTCCTTGATTCATTCTAGTAAGAAGATAGCGCGCTTTGCAGGCGGAAAAAAGGGAAAAAGATAGGAGCGCATCCCACCCGTTCCAGGTTCCAGCTGTCTGTTGTCTATTGTCTGTTGCCTGTTGTCTGCGGTCTGTTGTCTACCCCATCATGTCAGTGGGCCCACTATAATCCAGTTAAACTCAGGTCTCCGAAAATGGAAGAGAGGCGCCGATTTAAACGCTCTGCAGTTTCCATTCCCTGCACGGTGTACTGGCACGACCATGTCATCAGGGGGCAAATCGCCAATCTGTCCCTGGGTGGAGCGTTGATTATCCGCCTCACTGCTATACCCCCTGAGGATGCTTCCGTTATTCTTGCCTTTCAGGCCGAAAAGGGCGAGATCGAATTGAAGGGGAAATTGACCTCTCGAGTCATCCACACCGTTTTGGAGTCCATAGAACAGGGAGAGATCGGCTCCATTGGTGTAGAATTTCAGGAGCCACTCGAAGAGGTGAGGTCGCGACTGAACCCGGTGTTTCGCGCACTAGGCCAGAGTAATAGCTGAGATCGCGTTACGGGCTGAGTGCCTCCCGGTTCAGAATGTTCTCTGGAGTTTTTCCCTGAGCCAGATCAAGAATGCTCTGGGCCGCCATCTCGGCCATTTTGGCCCGTGTTGCTGTAGTGGCGGAGGCGATGTGGGGCGTCAGGATGACGTTATCGAGATCCTTGAGCTGCACCTCCGCTTCACTGTCGCAGGAAATTTTCGGCTCACATTCAAACACATCCAAAGCGGCAGCAAAGATTCTCTTTTCCTGTAATGCCTCAACAAGAGCCGCTTCCTCAACGATGGGTCCGCGGGCCGTGTTGATCAATATCGCTGAAGACTTCATGGCAAGAAGCTCCCGTTTACCGATCAGGTGCAGAGTCTGATCGGTAAACGGGACATGCAGCGAAATGACATCGGCCTCGCTGAGAAGCATATCCAGATCTACTCGCCTGGCATGGTATGCTTTTTCGAACTCCTTGTCCTCGCGAGTGTGAGAGTAGATCACCTTCATGCCCAATCCGTTGACGGCTTTTCGGGCTACGGCCTTTCCGATTCGGCCCAATCCGACGATTCCCAGCGTTCTGCCCGCGATGGGCTGACCAAGAAAGAGCTTGGGTCCCCAGACCTTGAACTTTCCGGCTCGAACAAAGGTGTCCGCTTCCACAATCCTCCGGGCAGCGGCCATCATGAGGGTCAGTGTATGTTCCGCCACAGCCTCGGTCAGCACTCCGGGTGTATGGGTGACCACGATCCTATTCCGGGTGGCCGCCGGAACATCGATGTTGTCGTATCCGACTGCATAATTGGACACAATTTTGAGGTCCGGATTAGAGGAGAGAAGTTCACCGTCTACCTGCTCGGTTAAAAGGCTCAAAAGAGCATCTTTGTCCTTGACCCTCTTCATGAGTTCTTCTTTGGACAGAACCCGATCTTCCTCGTTGACGTCCACCTTGAAGCCAGCCTCTCGGAGCATGGCAATACCCTCTTCAGGAATGCTCCGCGAAACCAAGACCTTCCAAGTCATAGAGACTCTCCCCTCCTCCCGATAATCCGGCCAGTATAGTTCATGAAAGCCAGTCCTGACATCCTTTGAAAAACTTGGAACAATCCTGACATTCTCCAGTCCAATGTAATGGATGGCCGATCAACAACACTCACTCATCAGCGGCCTCAACCAGGTTAGGAACGAAAGGAGAGCCAACGTGGATCAGGATCGAATAAACTTCAAGATGTGGAAGAGCACGGGATTGTATTCGACAAAGGAACCGCTGGACCCCTCTGTACGGAAGTTGGCCAGGGCTATTTTACGCCAGGCTGTAAGAGATATGTTGATGCACCAAGATTCCGCAAGCGGGGAGTCTGACGATTGGGGAAAGGACGCAGCACAGTGGTTCTTCTCTGATGAAACTGATCCAGGAAGTCTGACCTGGGTCTGCGACATTCTGCAATTACAACCCTGGATGTTGCGCCAGTGGTTGTCCGTCTATTATCAAAGTCATCAGCAAAGAAGAGAGCTCATGGTCATGGAGTTGTTCCGAAGTCTACGACCCAGCATGAACTAGCCGGGAGTATGCATGGGTTGTCGCGACGAAGTGCCGCAGGCATCCACGCTGACCGCCGACACTGCAGCAGACCCTTAATGCATAATCCCGACTCAGGAGGAGGCTTGAACTTGGAGGGTCTCATCCTGCACACTATACTCTGTTGGGAAGCCCATACTCTTCGGAGTGACCATGAGGAATGTTTAGACACAAGGAAGACCGAATTCTCACCACCCTCTTTATCGCCTACTTTGGCGTTGATCTGATCGTTTTTTTCACAGCCGAGAGCGTTGGATTCGTTGTTTTCTGGATGCTTTTAGGCATTCTCCCCAAGGCTTGCATCAGCTCCTTCAACCACCACCATCAACATGTGGCGACCTTTCGACACACCCTACCGAACCGCTGTCTGGAGCTGATCTATGCTTTTCAAACGGGGGTGGTGACCAACGGCTGGACCTTGCACCACGTTCTGGGACACCACGTGAATTACCGCGACCAGGACCGGGATGAGTCTCGCTGGAAACGGAAACACGGTCAGCCCATGGGAACGATCGAGTATGCTGTCATCACATCACTGACCGCTTATACACGGGCCTTTCAAGTGGGCAAAAGATTTCCCAAACACCAAAAGCCCTTCCTGGTGATGTTCTTCATCACACTCAGCATCCTGGCTTTCTTTTTTTACCATAACTGGGTCAACGCGCTTTTCATTTTTGCTCTTCCCATGGTGATCTCCTTCTATATCACTGCCTGGCATACCTACTACCATCACGCGGGACTCGATTCTGAGACTGATCTTGATGCCTCCTATAACATTACCGATAAATGGCATAATCTCCTGACGGGTAACCTTGGATACCATACGGCACACCATATTCGTCCCGCTTTACATTGGTCCAAACTGCCGCAATTTCATCAAGAGATCGAATCCACGATACCCAGCCATCTCTATCGCCAAGCACCTCCGCCCTTCCGCTGGATCACTCCCCTTCTGGGTTGACCCCTGCTTTTTCTCCACGATACAATTCAGAAAAGCTATTTCCTAATCCCACAACAAAGGGGAGAGTGAGGACACATGAAGAACTCTGTGAAGACGGTGACCCTTGGCCTCCTCATTGGAGGCTCCACTCTACTCTGGAGCCCATACATCCGCAGCCAGCCCGCAGGGGGGCCCGACATCGTTTACCACAGTGGGCATATCGTCACCATCGACGACGACTTCACGATCGTCGAAGCCCTCGCGGTCAGGGACGGAAAAATCGTAGCGCTCGGCTCTAACGCCGATATCAAGGCCCTTGCGCTGGGAGCAACCCGGCTGGTGGATCTCGGGGAAAAGACAATGCTGCCGGGACTCTATGACAGCCATGTCCATCTCTCTTTCGGAGGAGGTGGCAACACTCTGGACCTCAGGCACGTCAAGACGATCGAAGAGCTTCAGGAGACGCTCAAGAGGGAGGTCACCCCCATTCCGGAGGGTCAGTGGATCTTCGGACGGATCTCCGAGACCTCCTTTCCCGAACTGAAATTGCCGACCCGTTGGGATTTGGACGAGGCAACGCCCCGGCACCCGATGGCCTTGAGGCTGGGATTCCGCCTCTGGGTTGTCAACTCCCTGGCACTGGAGAAAGCGGGCATCACCAGGATGACCCCGGATCCACAAGGGGGGAAAATCGCTCGGGACGAGCGGGGAGTTCCCAACGGAGTCCTGCGCGAGCCGGCTGCGCAGCGAATGGTAGGACGTTTGCTGCCCCCATCCCCGCGCCTCGAGGATGAAACAGCCCGCAGGAATGTCCGCGCCTTCCTTCGCGAATTGGTCAGCCTTGGAATCACCAGTATCAACGTTGCCGGACTGCGGCCCGGAAACCAGCTGCGTTGGGTACAGGATAGCTACCAACGTTGGGGAGAGGAACTCCCGCGAATGACGGTACAGTTGCAGGTGCGCCCGGGCGCCGATGGGCACGACGATATTGAAGAGGGTGTGAGAGAAGCGATCCGGGATATCGAAGCGGTGTCGTTTCACACCGGCTTTGGAAATGACCGCCTCAAGCTCGGTGCCATCAAGATGGGCGTGGATGGAGGTTCCACCAGCCTGACCGCCTGGGTTCTGGAACCCTATCCGGATGGGAGCCGAGGCCTGAATACGATTCCCCAGAGCGCGTTTTACCCCGTGGCCAAGCGGGCCCATGATCTCGGGTGGCAGATCGGGATCCACGCGGTGGGAGATGCAGCCGTCCAGATGACCGTTAACGTCTTTGAGCGAATTCTACGAGAAAGTCCCCGGGAGGACCATCGTCACTACCTCCACCATGTTGCCATCATGCCTCCAGAGGACACCCTGCGGAAAATGGTCGATCTGGGAATCCTGGTATCGAGCCAGCCGAGTTTCACCTACGATCTGGCTCCCAACTATGAGGCGGCCCTGCATGGCAAGAGGCTCGAAACCAACAATCCGCAGAGGTCGCTGCTGGAGCGTGGCATTCGAATGGCCTACGGCTCGGATCACCGACCCTACGGACCCATCGTGGGAATCTGGGCTGCCGTCAACCGCATCGGAAGAAATGGAAAAGTCTACGGCCCCAGCGAAGCAGTGAGCGTGAAAGAGGCTATTCGCCTTCACACCATGGGTCCTGCTTATCTCACCTTTGACGAAAACAATCGCGGCTCTCTAGAGGTGGGCAAATGGGCCGACATGGTTGTACTCACCGAAGACATCCTGTCCGTGGACCCGGTCCGCATCCGGGAGATCGGAATCGAGAAAACGATCATCCAGGGGGAGATCGTTTACTCGGCAGACATCCCCAAGATCGCGAGATTTGACGACGGCGTGGTCTGGACGGTCGAGAATTTATCCGGAGAGTGAAACGCAGGAATCCTGCCCTCAGGTCAGCCGGTGGCTGACGGCGATCTAAGAAGAGGTTTGGCGGTTGAAAGCCAATTCAGGCTGGCCCGTGGGCTAAAGAGGGTGTCTCAAAATTCCGTTTGATCTTGATTGAGGCATGTAGGGGCGCACAGACGTGCGCCCACAAATCTCTGTTTGTCAACGGGTTATAGGGCGCACGTCTGTG
>JACZQQ010000008.1 GCA_022545645.1 Acidobacteriota bacterium
CTGGAGCAACTGATCACTGTCTATGCTCACTATTGCTTTGTCTCCATTTATGCAAAGCAACGGCAGCGAGCTTTCACTGTCAGCCACTTCGCACAATCTTTAGATGGTCGGATTGCTGCGGCCTCCCTCTCAGTGGTCCAGGATTTCCATCGGCGCGCTCTCTCTGGGGCAAGAGGTGGGTGTAACGCCCCTTCAAATGCTAACCGCAGCCTCTGCCATCGCAAATGGAGGATACCTGGTCACTCCTAGAGTGGTCCGGCACATCTTGACACCTGAAGGAGACGTTTTCTACGAACCCCAGACCTCTAGAAAGCAGATCCTCCGGCCTGAAACCACTCTTCAGATGAAAGAAGCTCTTTCCCTGGCAGTTACGGATGGGACTGGCAGGAACGCTCAACTGGACGGATACTCTTCCGGAGGGAAGACTGGAACCGCTCAGAAATTCGTGGATGGAAAGTATTCCGACACTCTCTTTATTGCTTCTTATGTTGGATTTGCACCTCTTGACGATCCGGTTGTGGCCGCCATCGTCGTCATCAACGAACCCCAAGGGGAATACTATGGGGGGCACTTGGCAGCACCTGCCTTCAAGGCTATCGTGGAACAGTCTTTGATTCACCTTCGGGTTCCTCGGGATCAACCTCTTGGAATGGAAGAGGTACCCCCACAGACGGCGTCCAGGGAACTTGTGGTCTCGCAAGGTGTCTCAGTAAAGGAGGAGCAGCTTCCGCTGGAGCAGCTGGCGGAAACGGTTTTGACACTCATTCAGGAAGAGCCTGCAAATCAGAAACCGAGAAACACAATCACCGTGGAAACGAAGCCCTTTTCGATGCCCGACTTTTCGGGATTGAGCTTAAGAGAAGTTGTCCAGCGGTGTACGAGTCTCGGCCTGCGCTTAAAGGTTTCCGGCAGCGGGGTAGCGATCGGCCAGAACCCGCCGGCACGGAGTAAAGTCTCGAAAGGTAGGGTCTGTGAAGTCTTTTTCTCCAGTAGCAGCAAAGATGCGTCTTCAAGAGTTGCTCTCTATTCAGACGGTTCTGTCGCTGCGAGAGCCCCGTAAGGAAATGAACCCCGAAATTCGGTCACTCGATTACGATTCTCGCCGGGTGAAAGACGGTTCACTTTTCTTCGCCATTGAGGGTGCCCAGACAGACGGACACCTCTATATTGGTGAGGCTCTTGAAAAAGGTGCCGTGGCGGTTGCCTCGCAACAGGAGCCACCGCCCGGTCCAACGGTGCCTTGGATTCAGGTGGAAGCGGTCAGGCCTTTTATGGCCTCGCTGGCGGACCACTTCTATCAGCAGCCCTCCCGCCAACTCCAACTCGTGGGGATCACCGGAACCAATGGAAAGACAACGACCACCTTTTTGATTCACTCGATTCTGGAGCGTCAGGGTCCCGCGTTGCTCATGGGGACGATCAAGACCCAAGTGGGGGAATGGCAGGTGGAATCAGAGCGAACCACTCCCGAGGCGGTGGATATTCAGGAGATCCTTGCTCAGGCTGTGCGATCCGGATGTCGCACGGGGGTCCTGGAGGTTTCCTCTCATGCCCTTTTCTTTCATCGAGTGGATCAATGCTCTTTCCCAGTGGCCGTCTTTACAAACTTGAGCCAGGACCACCTCGACTTTCACGGCAGTCTGGAAGAGTACTTCCAAGTGAAGTGCCGGCTCTTCCAAACCGCTTACAATCCTGGCCTCAAATACGCTGTGTTGAACGCGGATGATCCCAGAGTGGCTCGTATCCAGCTCCCGCCCGAAATTCAGTCGGTCACCTTCGGAGTGTCTGAAAACAGCGACGTCTACCCAGTGGCCCACAAAACTTCCGTCGAGGGCATCGAAGCGGAGCTCCAGTTCTTCAATCGGCGACTCTCCCTGTCCAGCCCCTTGGCAGGCCAACACAACCTGTACAACATCATGGCTGCCGCAACGGCAGCCAGTTTCTTAGGAGTCACTGATGAGCAAATTTGCCAGGGCATCGCACGATTGGACCGGGTGCCAGGGCGCTTTGAAAAAGTGGATATCGACCGGCCTTTCACCGTCATCGTGGATTACGCACACACGCCCCATGCGCTGGAAAACGTGTTGAAGCTTTGCCGCCAACTCACCCAGGGACGCATTCTCTGCGTTTTTGGCTGCGGGGGAGATCGGGATCGAACCAAGCGTGCCAGAATGGGAACCCTTGCGGTGAGCCACGCTGATTGGTCCATCGTCACTTCGGACAATCCTCGATACGAAGATCCCGAGAAGATTCTGTCGGAGATCCAAGATGGAATACCGGCTGATTCCAGCAACTACGAAATCATCGTGGACCGCCGTGAAGCGATCAGCAGGGCTCTTAAAATGGCTCAAAAGGGAGATCTTGTCCTGGTGGCTGGAAGGGGACATGAGAGCTATCAGGAAGTTGAAGGCCGGAAGATCCTCTTCGACGATCGAGAAGTGGTGAAGGAGGTCCTTTGATCGAACTCTCTGTTGCTGAAGTCGTTGATGCGATAAATGCCTGCCCAAAGGGAAAGGGTGCTTCTCATGTCCGATCTCCCTTTCCTTCGGTCTCCATTGACAGTCGTACCGTTCGAGCGGGGGAATGCTTTGTCGCCGTTAGCGGAGAGCGGTTTGACGGTCATGATTTTGTGGAGGAGGCTCTCAAGAAAGGTGCTTCAACCATCATCTACTCTGAGAATTCGGTTGATTTTTCCCATTGGCAGGATCGAATCTTTCTTCAGGTAGAGGATCCTGAAGTGGCTCTTCAAGCCCTGGCCCGCCAGGTTCGCAAGAGGTGGGGGAAACCCCTACTCGCCATTTCCGGAAGCATAGGGAAAACCACCACCCGGGAGTTTATCGCCACTCTCTTAAGCCAGAAATTCAAGGTCGTTCAATCCCCCGGCAATCTCAACAACCATATCGGTGTTCCTCTCTCACTTTTACAGTTGATGGAAGAACACCAGGTGGCACTGTTGGAACTGGGAATGAATCACCCGGGAGAGATCCGTGCCCTGACCAAAATTTGCAATCCCGACTCGGCTTTGCTGACCAATGTGGCCGCCGTGCATTTGGAGTTTTTCTCTGACCTGGAGGCCATTGCTTCCGCAAAGGGAGAGATTCTGGAGGGGCTTCCCCAGGAAGGCAAGTTCTTTTTTAACGCCGACGATTCCTGGCTTTCTGGTCTGGCTTCTCATTTCAGTGGCCAAAAAATTTCCTTTGGCCTGGAGAATGAAGCGGATATTCGGGTTTCCGACTACCGATTAGAGGGTCTCAGGGAAATGAATTTTGCCATCGATGCCCGTGGGGAATGTTTCACCGCCGCGGTTCCCTTTGTGGGGAAGCACTTTCTCTATAATATTGCCGCAGCAGTCGCGGTGGCTGTGAGTTTTGGCCTCACCCGAGAGGAGATCTGTGAGGGCATCCCAAAACTGGAGGTGCCCTCCATGCGTGGACAGGTCCATCAAGTGGGAGGGGAAGAGGGAGATCCCATCACGCTGTGGGACGATTCTTACAATTCCAATCCTCAGGGCCTCCAGATGGTGTTGGAAACGGTGGGCCAATTAAGTGGCTTTTCTCGTAAAATCCTGGCCTTGGGACAGATGCTGGAACTGGGTTCAAGTAGCCCCGAGCTTCATCGCCAAGCAGGCCAGCAGGTTGCCCAGTGTAAGGCGGACTTGCTGGTGACGGTGGGGAAAGACGGCCTTTACATCGGCCAGGGAGCCAAAGAAAAGGGTTTTCCCCCGGAGAAGATCAGCCACTTTGAGGATTCCCAGGAAGCGGCCGAGTTTTTAGTGAAGGAACTGGGTCCGGGGGAGTTTCTGCTGGTCAAGGGCTCTCGGGGAACACGCATGGATCGAATCGTCCGGGAAATTGAAGGGAGAAGGGGACGTTGATTTACCACATTCTGTATCCCTATATCGACGAATATTCCATCCTCAATGTGGTGCGCTATATCACTTTCCGTACTGCCTATGCTTCATTAACGGCTCTGATGCTCAGCCTTCTGTTGGGTCCGTGGGTGATTGCCCGGCTGCGCCGATTTCAGATTGGGCAATACATTCAAGCGGAGGTGCCTGAAAATCATCAGGAGAAAGTCGGAACTCCCACCATGGGAGGCGTGCTCATCGTGATCAGTATTTTCGTGCCTACGGTCCTGTGGGCCGACCTGACGAATCTCTACATTTGGGTGGCCCTCTCCTCAATGCTCCTTTTCGCTACGGTAGGCTTCATCGATGACTATTTAAAAGTAGTCAATAAAAGGTCCCTGGGGCTGCGAGTGAGACAAAAGCTGATCTTACAGAGCCTGATTGCGCTGGCGATTGCGGGAACGTTAATCGCTCTCAACCACTACGATCTCTACGGTAACGGATTGAGCGTACCCTTTTTCAAGCGCTTTACCCCGGAAATGGATCTGATCCTCTTCGGCGTGTCCACCTTTATCCCACTGATTATTTTCACACTTCTGGTCCTGATTGGCAGCAGCAATGCCGTCAATCTTACGGACGGTCTGGATGGACTGGCCTCTGGACTGGTCATCATCGCCGCCTCAGCCCTGACCGTGCTGACTTATGTCACCGCCCATGCCACCTTCGCCACCTATCTGGATCTCATCAAGAACACTTATGCCAGTGAGCTCACCGTTTTTTGCGGGGCCATGGTTGGGGCCACACTGGGCTTTCTCTGGTACAACAGCTATCCCGCTCAGATCTTTATGGGTGATGTTGGCTCAATGTCCCTGGGAGGTGCTATTGGGACTGTTGCCTTGCTGATTAAGCAGGAACTTCTGCTCTTTTCCATCGGGGGAATTTTCGTCCTGGAAGCCGTCTCGGTGATTGTCCAGGTTGTTTCCTACAAGGTATGGGGAAAGCGGATTTTGCTTATGGCTCCGATTCACCACCATTTCGAGCTTTTGGGTTGGAAGGAGACCAAGGTAGTGGTCCGCTTCTGGATACTGGGACTCATCTTTGCTCTGTTCAGTTTGACCACCCTGAAGCTGCGGTGAAGCCGGAATGCGTGTGAAGGACAAGAAGATCCTGGTTGTGGGATTTGCTCGTAGCGGGCTCTCTGCCACCAATTTCTTGCTCGAGCGAGGAGGGAGGGTCACGATTACCGACACCAAAACGGAAGAGGAGTTGAAGGATTACATCTCGCAACTGATCATGCCTCCTACTCTCTCTTTGGGCGGTCATCGAATCAAGGACTTTCTGGATGCCGATTTCATCGTCCTCAGTCCCGGTGTGCCCTCCAATCTGCCCGAACTGCTGAAGGCCTCTGAAAGGAACATTCCTATTTACAGCGAGGTCGAGTTGGCCTATCGCTTTCTTAAGGGAAGGATCATTGGGGTCACGGGCTCCAACGGAAAGACCACCACCGCCACCCTGATCGGGGAATTGTTCAAAAGAGCCAGGCGCGACTGTGTGGTGGCCGGAAATATTGGCTCACCCCTCATTCAGTGGATCGAAACATCCGCTGCTTCGACCCAGCCGACCTTTGTGGTTGAACTCTCTTCCTTTCAGTTGGAGAACATCCAAGAATTCAAGTGTGACATTGCACTCATCCTCAATGTGAGTCCCGATCATCAGGATCGCTATGACCAGTTCGAGGATTACCTCCAAGCCAAGGAGCAGATCTTTCTCAACCAGACAGACGAAGACTATGCGGTGATCAACGCCGACAATCCCTTCACCGTGAAAATGGCGAGCCGCCGTCCAGCACGTGTTCTGCTCTATAGCCGGAAGCAGGATCTGAAAGAGGGCGTATTCGTTCGCGATGGCTCGATTCAGGTGATCTGGGGAGGCCAGGAGGACTGTCTCATGCCGGTCGACGAGATCCGGCTCAGGGGAAAGCATAACTTAGAGAACCTGCTGGCAGCGACGGCCGCCGGATACCTGTCCGGTCTGGACCGGGAAGTCATGATCGAGACCTTCCGCAGTTTTGCCGGCGTCGAACACCGTTTGGAATGGGTCCGCGAACTCAGCGGCGTCACTTTCTACAACGACTCCAAGGCAACCAACATGGATTCGGCTGCTCAGGCCTTACAAGCCTTCACTGAACCTCTGATCGTGATTATGGGAGGCAAGGACAAGGGGGCTGATTTTGGGGTCCTGCGGCCCTGGGTATCGGACAGGGTGAGGCTGCTTATCTTGTTAGGCACTGCAGCCGATAAGATTTCCGATAGCCTGGGGGCTCATGTCGCGACCGTACGTGCCCAAGACATGGAACAGGCGGTGGAACTGGCCTTCGAGAAGGCAAGTTCGGGTGATGTGGTTCTGCTCTCTCCAGGTTGTGCCAGCTTCGACATGTTCGATGATTTCGAGCATCGGGGCCGAGTCTTCAAAGAAAGTGTGAACGCACTTCGCAAGTAGAGATTCGAAAAGAGAAAAAAGAGAAGGGAAGAAAGAATAGAATGAACCGGGAAATACCTTATGATCGGGGATTGATCATGACTGTGCTGGCCCTTCTGGGGTTCGGTTTGATCATGGTCTTCAGTGCCTCCACTGTGGTTTCGGCTGAACTGTACGGATCGCAGACCTCGATTTTCACGCGCCAACTTCTTTTTGTCGTCATAGGGCTTGTGGGACTGATGGTGAGCATGAAAATTGACTATCATTTCTACGAGCAGGGCAGGGTGATCTATTCTCTGCTTCTCGTGAGCCTGGCGCTTTTGATTTACCTTCTTGTAGCACCCGAATCCGGCGGAGTTCAGCGCTGGATCAGAATCGGACCCGCCAATTTCCAACCTTCAGAATTGGCCAAACTCGCCGTCATTCTGTTTACCGCCTTTTACCTGGTCACCCGAAAGGAGGACTTTCACTCTTTCAAGCGAGGTTTGCTTCCTTACCTGGTTGTTGTGGGAGCGATCGTCCTGCTGGTGCTGCTTGAGCCGGATCTGGGCACTGCTGCCAGTATCGCTTTTACTGCGATCGTCCTGCTCTTTTTGGGAGGATTGCGTTACCGCTATTTGCTGGGGCTATTCTTAGCTGCCATTCCAGCGCTCTATTTTCTTGTGGTACGGGTTCCCTATCGTCTCGACCGTTGGCTGGCTTTCCTCTATCCGGAAAGGGATCCCTACGGTATCGGCTATCAGATCCGTCAGAGTTTGATTTCGGTCGGCTCGGGAGGTTGGAGCGGTCTGGGTTATGCACAGGGCAAGCAGAAGCTGTCCTTTCTGCCCGAGCCCCATACCGATTTCATTTTTGCCGTGGTGGGAGAAGAATTGGGTCTGCTGGGATGTTTCACTGTCGTCGTTCTCTTTGGCTTGTTCTTTTGGAGAGCGGCTCGAATCTCGGTGCGCGCGGAGAGTCCTTTTGGAACCTATTTAGGCTTGGGAATCGCCTGCATGATCATTCTTCAGGCCTTCGTGAACATGAGCATGGTGGTCAGTCTTTTGCCCACCAAGGGACTGCCGCTGCCCTTTGTCTCTGTGGGCGGATCCTCAATGATCATGACCATGACCGCTGTCGGGATTTTGTTGAATATCTCCAGTCATGCTCGGGGCCACACCACCCCGAGAAATGGGATCCATGATTAAGCGGGTCCTTTTCGCCGGAGGCGGGACCGGGGGACATATTTTCATGGCGGTGGCACTGGCCAGGGAATTGGAGAAGCAAGCACCGGGCGTTGAAGTTCTCTTCGTGGGTGCTCGAAAAGGTATGGGCAACGAAATCGTACCGGCCCTGGGTTTCCGATTTCAGACCCTCAACATTGGGGGATTCAAGGGTGTGGGACTGTTCAGGGCGGTGCTTACCCTCCTTCAGATTCCTGGAAGCCTGCTCTCCTCTTGGAGAATGATCAGGGCATTCTCCCCCTCCATTATCGTTGGCCTGGGGGGATATTCCTCGGGACCGATCATGCTGGCCGGAAAGGCACTGGGATTTCCCGGATTGCTGATCGAACCCAATGTCCAGCCCGGGTTCACCAACCGTGTTCTGAAACACTGGGTGGATGCGGCGGCGGTGGCCTTCGAGGAGACGGCACGGTGGTTTGGGAAGAAATCCCGGCTCACCGGAATACCCGTACGACAGGAATTTCACCAGGTCAGCTCGAAGATTTCAAGGGATGGGCCACTGTGCCTGTTGGTTTTTGGCGGCAGCCAGGGAAGCAGTCCCATCAATCAATTGGTTTGTGAGGCACTTCCGTTTTTGTCCCCTACGGGTGAGATTAAGATCGTTCATCAGACCGGCCGAACCGACTATTTGTCCGTGAAAAAGAGATACCAGCAAGCGGGATTCGAGGCGGAGGTCATTGAGTTTATTCAAGACATGCCGGCCTATTTCAGTCGTGCCGACCTGATCCTTTCCAGGGCGGGGGCTTCCTCAGTGGCTGAGATCGCAGCGGCTGGAAGACCCTCGATTCTCATTCCTTTGCCCCATGCCACCGACGATCATCAACGAATGAATGCCCGGGCTCTTGTCCAGAAGGGGGCAGCTCTGTCCCTGGAAGAGAGCGAGACAACCGGTGAGGCATTGGCCCGTCTCCTGGTGGAATTCGCACGAAACCGTGATCGTCTGGATCAGATGGCGCACGCCAGCAGAGAATTGGCTCATCCCGACAGTAGGACGAAAATCATTGAGTTGATGGAAGAGGTAGCCGGGGGTATGCATAACACCGGCTCGAGATGATGGAACTTGCAGAGATCAGAAAATTTCACTTCGTAGGGATCGGTGGTATCGGCATGAGTGGTCTTGCTGAGCTGCTGCTGCGGGATGGCTACGAGGTCTCAGGTTCGGACCTTGAAGACAGTGAGTTGTTGGACAGGCTGCGCCACCTGGGAGCTCGGATCTCTATTGGACACCATGCCGGCAGTCTTCAAGAGGCTGAGGCGGTCGTTTTCTCCAGTGCTGTACCGCCCGACAGCCCGGAACTGGTGGCAGCCGCAGACCGCCGGCTGCCCGTGATCCCCCGTGGGGAGCTGCTCGCCCAACTGATGGGCAAGAAAAAGGGCATTACCATAGCAGGGACACACGGTAAGACCACGACGACCTCCATGATTGGCTTGCTGCTGCTGGAGTCCGGCCTGGACCCCACCATCGTCGTTGGAGCCCGATTTGAGGCGATCGGGAGCAATGCCCGTCGGGGAAAAGGGGAGTGGTTCGTGGCGGAAGCGGATGAGAGTGATCGCAGTTTCTTGAGGCTCTCTCCGGTCTGCAGCGTGGTCACCAATATTGGCCTGGACCACATGGATGAGTACCGCGACCTTGAGGATCTTCAAAAAGCCTTTTTGGAACACATGAATAAGACCTCTGGAGGGGGGCTGGTGGTGGCTTGTGGAGAAGATGCCAATCTGGCACCAATACTGAAAAAACTTCACCGCCGGGTGGTAACCTACGGCCTAGAGCCGGGGACTGATATCTGTGCCCGGCAGCTGGAGTTAAGCTGGTTGCGGTCGAGTTATGACTGCTATGAGCAGGGTAACTGCTTGGGACGAATCGAACTCCCTGTCCCGGGACGGCACAATGTCTTGAATTCTCTTGCTGCAGTGGCTGTGGGTCGGTACCTCGTCAAGCTGCCCTTCGAAAGCATTCAGCGCTCGCTGGCAGCTTTTCGAGGCGTGGAAAGACGGCTCCAATGGAAAGGGGAGAAGGGCGGTGTGTGGGTTGTTGATGACTACGGGCATCACCCCGAGGAGATCCGAGTCACCTTGGAAGCGTGTCGAGTGGGTGGACGCCGGACTGTGGTCGTTTTTCAGCCTCATCGTTATACCCGCACACAACACTTGATGGAAGAAATGGGCCGGTGTTTTGCCGATGCTGATTCTCTTTATTTGATGGATATCTACCCGGCTGGGGAGGACCCTATTGCCGGGGTAACTTCTGAACGTTTGGCGAACGAGATTCTCCGTCATCGTCCAGTCCGCTATGTAGCGGATCGGGAAGAGCTGCTGGCAGTCCTGAAAAAGGAGACGAAGGCAGGAGATTTACTGTTGACACTGGGGGCAGGAAATGTTTGGAAAATTGGAGAAGCGTTCCTTGAATCAGACCCTGAATAGCAGTCGAAGGACATTCAAATCGATAGCGATCCTTTGTGCACGCATCGTATTTCTGGGTCTCATTGTTCTGGTGGGGGCCTATTCCCTGGCCTATTCCCGGCACCCTCCTGCAGTCGCCATGGGCTTTCAATTAGAGGCGATCCACTATCAGGGCCTGGTTCACCTGGACAGGCAGGCTCTGGATGCGCTTATTTATCAGAGCGTTTCCAAGAACCTGATGTCCGTTGACCTGGATCGGATTCGGGACTTGGTGGAGTCGGAGTCGTGGGTGAGAGAGGCCACGGTCCGGCGCAAGCTTCCTAACCAGCTCGTGATCCATGTCCGTGAACGGCAGGCGATTGCTGTGGCGGCCATCGATAATGAGCTCTACGTGGTTGACGAGGGAGGTGTGATTTTGGATCGCCCCGGTCCCAGCCATCAGTCGATTGATAGGCCCATCGTGAGAGGTTTGATGAACGCGGCGCGAGAAAATGCCCAGGAGGAAAATATCCTCAGGATGCAGGTCTATCTCCGGGTAGTGGAGGAACTGGACTCTCACAATCGCTCAATATCAGAGGTTGACGTAGAAACTCCAGAGCAGGTAGCGGTCATTCCCACGGCTGATCCCATTCCCATCCATCTGGGGGATGAGGACTTTTTGAGGCGCTATGAAACCTTCATATCTCAAAAAGACCTGTACGATCGATTGAAGGAAGAATACGGGATGATTGAGTCGGTTGACGTCACCTATGACAACAAGATTATTTTCCACACCCCACAGAAGAAGGGGGAAACGGTGATGGTGCAAACCAGCAATCCGCTTTGAGTGTCTCGCTTCGTATGGCACAAAAAAAACAGCTGCTGGCGGGTATTGACGTTGGCACCACGAAAATCTGTTCAATCTGTGCAAGGGTGGAAGATGGGAAGATAGAGATCCTGGGGACCGGCTGGGCCCCATCCAGGGGGCTGAAAAAGGGCGTTGTGGTCAATCTCTCCGAGACCATCGACAGCGTCAAGGCTTCTCTGGAAGAGGCGGAGAAACAGGCGCAGATGGTGGTTCAGTCCGCCTATGTGAGTGTCGGAGGAGCCTATATCCGGGGAATCAACAGTGCCGGAGAGACCGAGGTTCACAACAAGGATGGTGAGATCACCGGCGAGGATATCAACCGTGCCGTGTCTGCTGCGACTTCGCTGGATCTGGGAGAGGACTATCAGGTCATCCACCGTTTGACCCGGGACTTTAAGGTGGACGGGCTTGACGGGGTGGTCGATCCGCTGGGCCTGAATGGCCACCATCTCTCGGTCTCCATGCACCTGGTCCTGAATGCCTCGGCCGTGGTGCAAAACATCGTCAATGCCGTCAATAAGGCGGGCGTCCTGGTCGATGGCGTGGTGATGCAGCAGTTGGCCTCCTCTGAAGCGGTTCTCAGTTCCGATGAGAAAGAGCTGGGCACCATTCTGGTGGATATTGGAGGGGGGACAACCGACGTTGCAGTTTACAACCGGGGGAGTATCTGCCACTCCGAGGTGCTACCCATTGGGGGAGATTTAGTGACCAAGGACATTGCCATCGGAATCAGGGCTCCGCTGCAGGAGGCGGAGGAGTTGAAGCGATCGGCGGGCAGCGTCTTTCCCGAGAGTGTTCCAGCGGAGGAGTTGATCGAGGTGACCGAGGTCGGGTCGGGGCTTCGTAGAACGCTCTCGCGGCGACGCTTGTGCGAGATCATACGGGCTCGCTGCGATGAGATTCTCAAGGCCGTGGAAAGAACGATCCAGCAGGTTGGCGTGGATAAGGAATTGGTCACCGGTCTGGTCATGACCGGGGGAGGATCTCTTCTGGACGGCGTGGTCGACCGTGCTGAGCAGATGCTGGGTCTGTCCGTTCGGGTGGGTTATCCCGTCAATGTCGTCGCTCACGACAGTCCTGTCTTTCATCCCGCCTACTCGACCGCCCTGGGGCTCTTGAAGTATACCCAGAATGTTCAGAGTCCCGTCGTAGCCAAGCCAGTGAAGGCGCAGGGAGCCAGACCCAGGGACGCCCGGATCAGAATGAAAAGCTGGCTTTTGCAGAAGATCGGATGAAGCGTTTGTTCCCGAGGAGGATTTCATGAGTAATTTACGATTCGAGGAAAAAAAAGAAGACATCCGGCTGTCATTCGACGAAGGGGCCCAGGGAGCGTCGATTAAAGTGATTGGGATCGGTGGCGGAGGCTGTAATGCCGTCAACCGGATGATTGAGGCGGGCATCGAAGGGGTGGAATTTATCGCGGCCAATACCGATCTCCAGGCTTTGAGGCAGTCCTATGCACCGGTGAAACTCCAGCTCGGAGCCAAACTGACGAAGGGGCTAGGCGCCGGTGCCAATCCTGAGGTGGGCCGGCAAGCCGCCTTGGAGGATACCGAAAAAATCATCGAGTTGCTGGAGGGTGCCGATATGGTCTTCGTCACCGCCGGATTGGGCGGTGGCACCGGGGGAGGCAGCGCACCCATCGTAGCCAGCCTTTCCTCCGAACTGGGGGCTGTAACGGTGGCTGTCGTTACCAAACCTTTTCACTTTGAAGGGAAAAGACGGATGCTCCAGGCAGAACAAGCTGTCGGGGAACTCAGAGACAGTGCTGACACCGTCATTACCATCCCCAATGAAAGGCTGCTGACGGCCGTACCGCCCGATACCTCCCTGATCGATGCCTTTAAGTTTGCCGATGACGTGTTGCGCCAGGCTGTTCAGGGGATCAGTGATCTGATTACGGTTCCGGGAGTGATCAACCTGGACTTCGCCGATGTGAAAACCATCGTGACCGGAATGGGGATGGCCTTAATGGGAACGGGCGTTGCCGAAGGGGACAGCAGGGCCGAGACGGCTGCCAGAAAAGCCATCAATAGCCCGCTTCTCGAAGACACAAGCATCGATGGCGCTCGCGGAGTTTTGATCAACATTACGGGTAGCCGGAACATGACCTTGCGCGAGGTGAGCGAGGCAAGTCGAATCATCCAGGAAGCTGCTCATGTGGATGCGAACATTATCTTTGGCTCCGTCTTCGATGATGAAATGAAAAATAAACTGAAGATTACCGTCATCGCCACCGGATTTGAGGATGAGGTCGGGGAAGAGAAATTGTCATCCAGGCCCCAACCGGCCCGGATCAAGGAGGAAGAGGAAGTCCCCCTGGCCGCCCGGCAGGCTCCGCTGCTGAGCCACCCCAATCGGTCAGATTCTGAGACCGACCTGGAATTTCCCGCCTTTCTGCGTCAAGAGGTGTGAGCGAATTCTAGGACAGTCCCCGAATTCCGTCCAGGCGTCATTGAACCCGATCGGATTTTTTGATTTCGTCCTCGATGACTTCGGCTAATTCCACCCAGTTCTTGCTGTAAAAACCGGTGTCTGCCTGAAGGTTATTGTATTTCTCCACGATTCGGTCGAAACAATCAGCCTTGAGTTTCAATATCTTCAATTCTTCGTCTTTCATGACAAGAGCCTCTATAATAGGCGATCCTGATGGATATGGCCAAAAGATCACTCGATGAACAGGTAGCGTATCTTTTAAAGGGTACCGCCGAGACGATTACAGAAAAAGAGCTTCGCGGGAAACTTGAAAAATCCCAAAAGAGCGGGAAGCCGCTTACCGTCAAGGTGGGCTTTGATCCTACGGCGCCCGATCTGCACCTGGGCCACACCGTGTTGCTGCGTAAAATGAAGCACTTTCAGGATCTGGGCCACCGCGTCATTTTTCTCATCGGAGACTTCACGGGCATGATCGGAGATCCTTCAGGAAGAAACAAGACCCGCCCGCCCTTGAGCAGGGAAGAGGTCCTGGAAAACGCCGAAACCTATAAGGAACAAGTCTTCAAGATTCTGGATCCCCAGGATACAGTCGTCGATTTCAACAACCGCTGGCTGGGGTCCCTGTCTTCTCAGGAATGGATGCGACTGGCCTCCAGATACACGGTAGCGCGCATGCTGGAACGTGATGACTTTTCCAAAAGGATGGCATCCCAGCAACCCGTCTCGATTCATGAACTCCTCTACCCGCTGGCTCAGGCTTATGACAGCGTTGTTTTGGAGGCAGACGTCGAGCTGGGGGGCACCGATCAGAAATTCAATCTGTTGGTGGGGAGGGATATTCAACGAGAATTCGGACAGGAACCTCAAGTGCTTCTGATGACTCCGATTTTGGAAGGATTGGACGGGGTCGCGAAGATGAGCAAATCGCTGGGAAACGACATCCCGATCAACGATCCTCCGCAGGAGATCTATGGCAAGGTGATGTCCATCAGTGACCTGTTGATGTGGAACTACTATGAGCTTCTGACCGATCTCTCCCAACAGGAAATTCAAGAACTCAAGTCGGGGGTTGAATCGGGGGACGTCCATCCCATGAAAGCCAAAGGTGATCTGGCTGTCAGCCTGGTGAGCGATTTTCACTCTGAAGCGGCAGCCCAGGAAGCGCAGGAACACTTCACCCGGGTGTTTCAGGAAGGGGAGGTGCCGGAGGAGATGCCCACTTTTAGCGTCCGCTGTGGGGGGAAGCCGGTGCCACTCCCTGATTTGGTTCTTCAAGTTGAGTTCGCTCCTTCCAAATCAGAAGCACGACGTCTGATCCGACAGGCCGCTGTTTCCATAGATGGGGAGAAAATCGAGGATCCCAGCTACCGAATTGATCCCAAGCAGAAGCCTGCCTTTGTCTTGAGAGTGGGCAAGCGAAAGTTTGGGAGAATTACGTTGGAATAGGAGCCGGGGCTATTCCCAAAAGGGCCGCCAGTACTTATAAATGAAGAGTCGGCAGAGGTGCTGTAGATATTTCTTCTGTTCCGTGAGGGTGAGCTTGCTTTTGCCGAACTGGCGGTCTTTGAAATGAATGGGAATTTCCTCAATGCGATGCAAGTTACACTTCACCATCAACTCTAGACCAATTTTGTAACCTATCGGATTCAGATCGCGAGCGGATTCAAAGGTTTTGCGGGGAAGCGCGAAAAAGCCAGACATCGGATCCTTGACCGAGGTGAAGGGACGGGCGAAGAGGGTCGCTATTCGGCTGTTCAGCCGGCGGAAAAATCCCCAGGAAGCCTCGGTCAGACCTCCAGTGGTATAACGGGAACCCATCACGAAATCTGCACCCTTCTCAAGCGCAACCAGCATCTCTGGGATTTGCTCAGGGGGATGACTGAGATCGGCGTCCATAACCACAAGAACGTCACCACGAGCCAATTTGAGTCCCTCCAGAACGGCCCGGCTTAGACCTCGTTCTTCCTTTCGCACCACGAGGGTAAGCCAGTCCCTGTCCATTGACGAGACCAGCTCTTGGGTGCCGTCCTGACTGTCGTCGTCCATAATCAGCAGCTCCAGAGATAAGTCGTGCTTCTCTCGAACCTCCTCCAGTCGTTCAGTGAGCAGAGGAAGGTTTTCGACTTCTTTATAGGTCGGTACGATGACCGAGACGGAACCCCTGGGGCTCAACCGGGTGTTTGGGGGTGCATCCAGGGAGAGGCTCTCATCGTTGGGAGGCATCAGTGGAGTTTTCCCTCCTCTCTTTCTTGCAGTAGCAGGTTCAGTTTCTGCCGGGCTCCCGGGTGGTTAGGACGACGTTCCAAGGCTGCCCGATAATTTTCGATGGCCTCCGGAATTCTCTCCTGAGTGTTTCTCACCAGACCCAGGTAATAGTAAGACTGAGCAAATTGAGGTTGAATCTCAATGGCCTGGGATAGACGCAGTGCCGCTTCCTCTGTTCGCCCTGCCTTGGCCAGTGCCAATCCCAAGTTGGCATAGGCTTCGACATTCATGGGATTGACTTTCTGTGCCCTGGAAAAGTGTGCTATCGCTTGATTCAGCCGGTCTGTTGCCATCAAGGCAAGCCCCAGATTGTTGAGGTGATCGTAAGAATCAGGTGCAAGCTCGAGACCCTGGTCATACCAATCCATAGCCTCCTCATAGCGTTCCTGGGCCGCCAACACCAAGCCCATGTTACCGTAGGCTGGCGCATAGTCTGGATCGACGTCCAGGGCCTGGGAGAAGAGTAGGGCGGCTTCACGAAAGCTTCCCTGTTTTAGCCACACCAGTCCCAGATTGTTGAGCGCATCGACGGAGTCCGGATTAAGCTTCAAGGTTTGAGTAAATCGCTCTACTGCTTCATCAAACCTTTCCTGTTCCAGCAGTACCAATCCTAGATGATTGTAGGCGTTGGCGTACTTCGGACTGATCTTGATCGCCTCCATGAATCGCTGCTGGGCCTGTGTGAACTCCATTTTTCCCATCGATTCCAGTCCCAGGACATCGTGAGCTACAGCATTGTTGGGATTCACGAGTAGAGCATGCTCAAACAGTGCGGTGGTATTTCGCCAGTAGCTGAGCTGCACCCGGGAGAGCACTGTCAATGGCATCAGCATGCACAGAGCAGCCACCATGAACCACTCTCCTCTGCAACGCCTATGGCGCATCATGTCCGCCCCACCCCAGACCGTGATGATGAATAGACCCATCAAGGGAATGTAGGTATATCGGTCGGCCATGGCCTGTCCACCGACTTGAACAAGACCGCTGACCGGGAACAACGTTCCCAGATACCAGCACCACCCCACCACCAGATAGCGAAACCTTTGACCCTGCCACCAGACCCCCAGCGAGAGAATCACCAGCAGCAATCCCGCTAGGGCTATCGGCCACACTGCCAACGAGTTTCCCGGATGGGGATAGAAAATCGCCAGATCCGTGGGCCACACCATTTTTTTCAGATAGAGCCCATAGGCCAGCACGGCATTGCCCACCCGAGTCCCCAGTGGTATCCACTCCCATGAGGAGAGCGCTCCCACCTGTGACTGCCCCTTAATGGTCACCACACTAATCGCTGCCACCGGAATCAACAGGGGAAGTTTTTCTACCACCAACCTGGGAGCCCGCTTTCGAAACTCTCTCCAATCCTTTCCCAGTCGTCCCAGGGGCCAATAGTCCAACAGCAGCAGTGCACAGGGCAACGTCACCAGCATGGGCTTGGCCATCAGCCCTAGCACAAAGACTCCCAGAACGCCCAGAGAGCGTTGCCAGCCCGGCTTTCTCACATAACTCACATAGGCCCAAATCGTCAGCAGCCAAAACAGCGTACTGAGCACATTCTTCCGTTCCGCCACCCAGGCCACCGATTCCATATTGAGCGGGTGCAAGGCAAACAACGCTGCTACTAAAGCGCTGCGCCACAATTCTCCGGTCATCCGCTGAAGCACTCCGAAGAGAAGGAGTACGTTGGCCAGATGAAGGAGCAGGTTGGTGAGATGATGTCCCGATGGGTTCAATCCGAAAAGCTGGACGTCCAGCATATGAGACAGCCAGGTCAAGGGATGCCAAGCACCCCCCTCCAGCGCTGTCATCGCCCAGCGCGCGCCTTGCCAGCTCAATCCCTGCTTCACCCAGGGGTTGCTTGTGACATATATGTTGTCATCGTAGTTTATAAATTGAAAGTCTATGATGGGTGCATACACGAGGAGAGTCGATGCAATGAGCAACAGTGCCGCCACTGCCACAGGATGCCTGGAGATGCAGGTGGATACGCTCATTGCTACGGACTCGTCTCCTCCAGTAGAAGGGTCAAATGTTGCTGTGCCTGGCTGTGGGCAGGATCCAATCGCAAGGCCTGACGGAAGGATTCGGCGGCTTCCTCTATTCTGTTCTGGTTCTCCAAAACCACACCTAGGTTATAGTAACAGGTGGTATAGTCAGGTTTGAGTTCCAGTGCTATTCGAAATTCCTGCAAAGCTTCCTCTATTCTTCCCTTCTGAAACAAGGAAATACCCAGATTATTGTGTGCTTCGGCAAGGTCAGGATTGGTCTGGACAGATCTGATGGAATGTTCCAGGGCCTTGTCCAGCATGCCTTTTCGCCGCAAAGCGATACTCAGGTTCGTATGAACACCCGCATGCGTCGGCTTAATCTCAAGGGCCTTGTAGAAATGGCCAATCGCCTGATCCAGGTCGTTGTTGTCCAGAAATGCGATCCCTAAATTGGAATGAGCCATATGATTGTCCTGAGTGGACTCCAGAGCGTGCTGAAACAGGGTAAAGCTGTTTCTCCAATGGCTGAGCTGGAGACGCGCGGCTCCTATCAGGACGATCACGACACACAGGCCAGCAGCCGGCAGCCATGCTTTGGGGAGGCGCAGAGTCTGGGCCAACTCGGCTGTTCCCCAGGCCAGGATGATGAACAGACCCATCAAAGGGACGTAGGCATATCGATCGGCCATGGCCTGTCCACCAACCTGGATCAGACCGCTGACCGGAAACAGCGTTCCCAGATACCAGAGCCACCCCACCACCAGATAGCGGGACCTTCGACCTTGCCACCAGACGCCCAGCGAGAGGATCACCAGCAGCAGAGCCGCCAAGGCCACCGGCCAGACGGCCAATGAGTTTCCCGGATGGGGGTAAAAAACGGCCAGATCCATCGGCCACAGCATCTTCTTAAGACCCACCCCATAGGTCAGGACGGCGTTGGCCACTCGAATCCCCAACGGCAGCCCTTCCCATGAGGAGAGCGCTCCAGCCTGTGACTGGGCCGCAATCGTCACCACACTGATGGCTGCCACCGGAATAAACAGGGGTAGCTTCTCTGCCGCCAACCTGGGCAAGCGTTCCCAAAACTCCTTGCTGTCTTTTCCCAGCCGCCCCAGGGGCCAGTAGTCCAGCAGCAGCAGCACACAGGGCAAGGTCACCAGCATGGGCTTGGCCATGAGCCCCAGCACAAAGATTCCCATCATGCCCAGATAACGTCCCCAGTGCGGCTTTCTCACATACCCCATATAGGCGGCCATGGTCAGCAGCCAAAACAGGGTGCTCAACACATTCTTGCGTTCTGCCACCCAGGCCACTGATTCCACATTGAGCGGGTGTAAGGCAAACAAGGCCGCCACCAAGGCGCTGCGCCACACGGCCCCGGTCATTTGCTGAAGCACACCGAACAGAAGCAGCACATTGGCCAGATGAAGGAGCAGGTTGGTGAGATGATGGCCGGCCGGGTTCAATCCAAAAAGCTGGACGTCCAACATGTGAGACAGCCAGGTGAGTGGATGCCAATTGGCCGCTTCCATCGCGGTCATCGACCACACCACGCTGTCCCAGCCTAAACCCTGCTGGACCTGCGGGACCTCCGTGACATACAAAGTGTCATCGTAGTTGATGAAGGGATAGTCCTTTACGGGCGCGTACACCAATACCACAACGGTGATGAGCAGAAATATCGCCAGTCCTTTTGGGTTTCGCAAGGGCAGGCGAACAAACTCGATGTCCATTGTCTCTCATAGTTTAAGAAATTTCACCGGCTGAGATCGAATGCAGGGGAAATCCGGGGACTGTCCTAAGAATTCTCTCAGAGTTCGGGGACTGTCCCCGGATTTGCCCTGATGACAGAGGCGGAAAGTGATTTGGCGATCAGAAAGTTCTCCTCTTCCACGGGCACGCCGTCTCGATAATAGGCAAAGCGTGTGGGATGGGGGCGAAGGCGGGAACCGGGTGTAATGATCCCGATGAGGTTCAGAGGGTCGGCAGCTGAGATGCGGAGGACTTCTCCTGTAGGTTGGCTGCGCCTGATGGCTCTCAGGGTATCGAGTGCTTCTGGAAGGGCGAATTGTTCGCCAACAAATCCGGAGACAAACCTTCCTCCCCGCAACCGTCCCTGAGCCTCCATGGTCCGGTAAATCTTCAGGAGATCACGCCAGGCGAAGGTGAGGCTCTCCCGAGCCACCAGGTCACGGAAAACCACGCCCCAGCGTTTCAAGAGTTGTCGAGCCACCAAGTCCAGGGAGGGAATTTTTGGGGAGTTCGGGAGTTCGGGGACAGGCCCAAGAATTCTCCCAGAGTTCGGGGCCTGTCCCCGAACTCCTCCTCCCAAATTCTCTCCCGGTAAGCCCAGCAGAGTCCAACGACCCATGGATCCTTTGAGAGTTTGACGGTTGGACCTGGGTGAGGCTCGGTGTGGGAATCCACGCTTCCGATTGGGGTCGATGAGGAAGCGAAGACTGTCAAAACCATCGGCCGTGGCCAGGCCTGCAGCAACCAATTCCCATAATCCCTCTTCGACTTCCAGCGGAAGTCTTCCGGTGGTTCTCACCAGATCCTCAAAGAAACAGGCTCCCCAGCGCTGGAGTTGCTCCAGGACTTCGTGAGCGGGATGGGAGAGATTCAGCTGCTCAACTTGTTGGGCAGACGGATCGGGCTGCCCGCTTTCGAGGTGACGAAGCAGGAAAAAGTCGGGCATCTCCATCCGCTTGAAGAAAGCCACCGGTGCCAGGCGTGAGGGCCGAATCCCGCGGGGTGATGAATAGGGCCTTCCTTCCATACCTTCCGTTTCCAGGGTTGAAGGTACGGATAACCGACCCCAGGCAAATTCTCCCGAGAGGCACAATCGATCCAGGAGTTCAGGAACATACCCGCTGATTCGGCTGGGCAGAAGGAACTCCTCCCAGGCTGCGGCCGCGGCCTCAAAACCCTGCAGTTGATCCAATACGATGGAGAGTCCTTGTTCGCCGTGTAACTGAGTACCGGAGGGCAGGTGCTGCCAGGTAAAGAGGAATCGCATAAACTCGGCCGGAGAGACCGGCTCAATCTCGCGACGCAAACGTCCCAAGGTGAGGCTATGGATTCGAGCCAAAAGCCTTCGATCACACCACTCCAGTTCATCGGCCGCGGCCCGATAGGATCCTGAAAGAATCTGACCCTCCCCTTGCAGCCCTTGCAGAGCGGCTTCAAGGGCGCCCCTGGGGAGATTCAAGAGTCGACATAACTCTCCCAGGGTAGTCGGACCTGAGGATTGGAGACGACATCGAACCAGTTCACGTACGGCCTGTTCCACTTCCAAATCCCTATCCTTCTCCCACAGGACCTTCTCGGGAAGGTCAAGTGTTTGAACGATCTTTCCCGCTGGGTAGACGGATTTGATCAGATTGATCCTTTCCGTTGCAAACCAGAGAGTCACGGGCTCCTGGGGCTGTTGATTTTCCTCTTCAACCAGGGATTCAACGAGCACACTTCCGGCCCTACGATGCTTCACCAATTGTTCGAGCAGGTTTCGGCTGCGCTCAACTTCAGAATCTGTGAGCACTCCCAGGGTCAGAAGAGCATCGTGCAATTCGTCGGCATTTTCCATGGGAGGCCAGACATCCTGGGCCACCTGCTCAATGGCCTCAGCGTCCAATACACCGAGTTCTCGGGCCGGCCCGGACAAAGTTCTCCGGGTCTGGACGGCTCGAGCGCGACGTTCCTCCAGAGGGGCATCGTCCAGGAAAGCGTATGCATTGGCGTTGAGAATCTCGTGGCTGAATGGAGAGGGCTCCCGGGTGTCCACGGCTACGCATTGGACTTGTCCACCTTCAATCCTGCTCAAAATCTCAATGAGACCGTCCACGTCCATGGCTTCATTCACGCAGTCTCGAACGGTTTCGAAAACCAGCGGATGGTCAGGCACTACGATGTCCCCTTGAATATTTTCCAGACAGGCCGCCTGTTCCGGAAAAATAGAAGCTAGAAGATCATCAGAACGGATTCGCTGAAGGGGAGGTGGAACTTTTCTACCGGTCAAGAAACGGAGAATGGCCAGGGCACGACTCGCATTCCAGCGCCAGCGAGTCCGGAAAAGAGGAGCGGCCAAAAGTGCCTGAATCAGAACCTCGCGTACGCTATGTGAAGACAAGAAAGCAAAAATACTGTCCAAAGGAAAGCTGTGCTGATCGCTCAGAGAGATGAGGATACCGTTTTCTGTGGCCGCTGCCTGAAGCTCAAAATTGAAGGAGCGGCAAAAGCGTTTACGCAAGGCCAGACCCCAGGCTCTGTTGATTCGGCTGCCAAAGGGAGCGTGCAAAACAAGCTGCATCCCTCCTGATTCGTCAAAGAAACGCTCAGCCACGACACAGTTCTGAGTGGCCAGTGCCCCCAGAGCCGTTTTTCCCGCCAGCACATAGTGGGCGGCTTGTTCCGCTCCGCGGTCATCGAGGCCGCATTCTCGTTTGAGCCACTGCTGGGCCTTTTCCTCGCCGAGAGCCACAATCTGCTCTCGAAGTTCCGAGAAGGCCTGAGAGAGTTCATCCGACCGTGCGGGTGCTTCACCTCGCCAGAAGGGAACGGTGGGAGGAGCTCCGCCGGCATTTTCCACCCGCACCACCCCAGTTTCGATTCGGCGGATGCGCCAGGAGGTGTTTCCCAACAGAAAGATGTCCCCCTGCATACTCTCCATTGCAAAATCCTCATCCAGAGTCCCCACCAAAGTCTCTTCAGGGTCGGCTTTCACCAGATAATCGGCACGGTCGGGAATGGCTCCTCCTGAGGTGATGGCGGCCAGCCGAGCTCCGCGCCGGGCCCGAATCTTCCCGTTGATCCGGTCACGGTGCAAATACGCTCCTCGACGACCGTGACGGGTGGAGATTCCTTCGGCCAGCATCGTCACAACGGCATCAAATTCACTGCGAAGAAGAGAAGAGTAGGGAGCTGCTCTGCGAAAGACCTGGAACAGTTCTTCCTCCTCCCACTCCCGGCTCGCCGCCGCGGCTACGATCTGTTGGGCAAGAATATCCAGAGGAGCGGGAGGGATTCGGATCTGATCCAACTGTCCACTCTTGATGGATCGGACCAGTGCCGCGCACTCGAGAAGTTCATCTCGCGTTGTGGCAAAGATCCGGCCTTTGGGGATGCTTCCCTTCCAGTGGCCGGAGCGTCCAATGCGCTGCAGGGCAAGGGATATCCAACGCGTGGAACCGAGTTGGCAAACCAGGTCAACAGAACCGATGTCGATCCCCAGTTCCAATGATGCTGTGGCCACGACCGCCTTGACTGCGCCGGTCTTGAGCCGCTCTTCCGTCTCCAGACGGATTTCTTTTGACAGGCTTCCATGATGAGCGGCTATGGAGTCGTCTTCGAATCGTTCCGCCAGGTGGTAGGTCACCTTTTCGGCCAGACGGCGAGTGTTCACGAAGATGAGTGTGGTACGGTGTTGGCGGATCAGTTGCGAGAGCCGGTCATAGATTTCCTCCCACATTTCGTTGCTTGCCACCGCCCCCAGCTCGTCATTGGGAACCTCTACGGCCAGTTCCATGTGACGCTGGTGTCCCAGGTCGAGGACCGTGGCAGAGCGATCAACTCCGGTCAGGAAGCGGGCAATCGCTTCAATCGGTTTCTGGGTGGCCGAAAGTCCAATGCGCTGTAGGGGTTGACCCGTCAGGACTTCGAGTCTTTCCAGGGAAAGGCTCAAATGGGAGCCGCGTTTGTCCCTGGCCAATGCATGAATCTCGTCCACAATGACGGTGGTCACCGTCTTCAGCATTCTCTGTCCGCTCTCACTGGTCAAGAGAATGAAAAGGGATTCAGGAGTGGTGACGAGAATGTGGGGAGGTTTTCGGATCATGCGCTGGCGCTCTTTTCCCGGGGTGTCGCCCGTGCGCACCAGGGTCCGGATTTCTGGAATTTCCAGTTGCATCTGGCTGGCTACTTCCCGAATCTGCTGCAGGGGTTCCAGTAGATTCCTGCGAACGTCGTTAGCCAGCGCCTTGAGGGGAGAAAGATAAAGGACTTGGGTGGTATTGGAGAGGTGGCCTTGGATGCCCTGTTGAACCAGACGGTCGATAGCACACAAGAAGGCCGCCAGTGTCTTCCCGGAGCCGGTGGGAGAAGCGATCAAAACGTGATCACCCTTTTGGATGACCGGCCAGCCCATCTTTTGCGGCTCGGTGGCCTCACCGAATCGCTGCTTGAACCATGTGGATAGGGCAGGGTGAAAATGGGCTACCTGAGGATCCTCTGTAACCCCACTCGTTTTATTCATTCCGGTGCAACTATACTACAGGAAGAAGTTTGGAAATGCTGGGGGCGGGGAGGTAGGAGAAAAATGGGGACAGAGGGTGCTCTGTCCCCAAATGAACTATTCCAGGAATCGGTATTTAAGGCACAAACAACTCAACCTCAACCCGGCGGTTATCGCTCTGGCCCTGAGGAGTCGAGTTATTGGCAATGGGTTGGGTCTCGCCGGCACTCTGGGTTTCAATCCGGCCCTCGTCAATGTTCTGTTCCGGCACCAGATAGGACCTGACTGCATCTGCCCGGCGCAGGCCCACACGTTCATTGATTTCCTCGCTTCCTCGGTCGTCCGTGTGTCCTGTCAAGGTGGCCCTCAGTTGCGGATTCTGCCGCATCTTGAGGGCAATTTCATCTAACTGGGCTTTGGCTACGTTATTGGGGAGATTTCCCTCCATATGAATAACGATCTTTTCACTCACCGAGAACGTTTTGGTGTCGCTGGCGGAAGCGCCGCGATCATCTTCAACGGTCACGGCCACACTGTGACGGCCTCCAGCCAGTCCTCTGGTGTTGATCTGTATCCGCGACGAAGACTCGGGACGCCTTTGACTATCCAGAGTCCAAGCGTAGGTTATAGGATCATTTTCCGGATCGCTGGCCTGGGCGTTTGCTCCTACGGTATCCCCGGCATAAACGTCTGTCTTATCAAGGGTTAAGGCTACACTCGGAGCGGTATTGGGCCTGGGATCGATGGTGACACGGAATTCGCAATTGGCCGTCAGTCCGTCGATATCACTGACCATTACCCCGACCCGATGATTGCCCACTGTGCGATTGATCGTCCCGAACTCAAACGAGGACTGGTTATTGGTGACCGCTCGGCCATCCACTGTCCAGGAGTAGGTCAGGGTGTCACCATTGGGATCAGAAGCTTGAACCTGTATGCGCCTGGATTGGCCCTCAGTGACAAGCATATTAGAGGGTTCACAGGCTATGGTGGGTGCCATTGCATTCTTCCCTACCGTCAGATCTATCTCACAAATGGCCACGTGCTGCTTTTTGTCTGACACCTCCAGGCTGACGGTGTAGGTTCCTGCGCTCAGCGAAGTCGAATCGAAAACAGCCGATCCGTTTTGAGCCACCAATCTTCCCTGGTCAGCGGTCCAGGCAAAGGTCAGTTGGTCGTTCCGATCCGGATCTGTCGCGTTAGATTGTATCGTTGTCGACTCTCCCTCGACCAACGTGGTCTGATCCGCGACGCAATTGAGTACAGGAGGCCGATTTGCACAACCTCCAGCCGCTAACAACACCACCACACTACCCAGTAGCAGAGGTAATCTTAGTTCACGCATTCTCTTGTCTCCTCTCAAGAAATGAGCTTAAGTGTAACATCGACCTGGAGTATACACTCTTAGGATCGATCAATGTAAGCCTTTAAATGTAAGCCCTTGGCCATTTTTGCACAAACTGAACTTTCGATCAATGGCGATTTCAATGAGCTCAAACCGTGCAGCAGCGATAGTAACAGTTTCCTGGCCTCGAAGAAACCGTTTTATTTGGCTCTTGCAGTCTTTGTCCTGGACTCGATACCATGATAAGTGCCTCGCTCCATAAATACGATGATGTTTGCTGATGGGGCTTGCGAGGCGAGATCAAGGAGCAAGGAGAAGGCGATGCAGGGAGATCGGCGACGACGAGCGACCCAGAGGTCACCCGCAACACCCATCAGCCCGAAGGGTGGCGGCGGGACGGCATCGATTTTTTTGTCGCTCCTCCTCCACGATGTCACTGACATCGCGTCGTTGTCGCTTCGCGAACTCGACGCCGTCGCGCTCGCCACAAACGTCACCGTATTTATGGAACGAGACACTAAGGAATGAAGTGGAAATCGATACTCGGGTCTTTGGGGGCGAGAGTTCTTGGTCTGGTGCTTTTGGTGGCTGCCGGGGCCAAGATCGTGGAACCAGGGGCCTTTGCTGAGCAAATCCGCCTGGAGCAATTGGATTTCCTGTTCTCGGTTCGAACCGTCACCCTCATTGCTCTGGCCCTGGAAGTGGGACTGGGAACGGTGCTGATCCTGGGGCTCCGGCGACTTTGGGTTCTGTTTCCGACCACCCTACTGGTGAGCTTTTTCCTGTTTCTAACCGGCCGTAATTATTGGCTGGTCCTCAACGGGCTACGGGATGAAGACGCCGCCTGCGGTTGTTTCGGAAGCCTGATCGAGCGCACGCCAGGAGAGGCATTTTGGCAGGATCTGTTCCTGTTGCTCGTCCCCCTGTCGCTGGCCTATATAGGCCGGCAGGTGAGCCATCGAGGTTTTCCCTGGCGCCGCCTGCTTGCGGCCGGCTTCCTGGTCCTAGGCGTCACGGTCTATGTTGGAGGGAACTCGGACCTCCATTTCGTGGAGATGGCTGCAGAAATCGCCGATGAAAGCGGTGAAGAGCGCTTTGTCAAGACCGATGACTATGTGCTGGTCCTGGAAGGTTCGGACGTCCTGGAAGCAGAGATTTACCATTCTCAATCAGTGACCTTCCTTGTTTTGAGTCCGCAGCTTCCCGCTGCCGTCGTTTTGAAACTGAGAACCACTAGCGTAGAAACGATAGCTGGGGAGATGATTTTCCGCGGAGACGATGGATCCATCATCCTCTCATCGGACGCTGTCTTTCATCCAGAGGGGGAATTTGAGGTGGATGGAGAGGGAATTTCCTTTGCCGTGCAGGGTGCCCGGCTGCGCTTGAGGAACAGCCCCTGACGGCCAGCCGTCAGGGGAAACTCAAAATCCCAAATTCAAAATCCCAAACAAATTCCAAATTCCAAACCTGACCTGGAACCTGGAACCTGGAACCGGTAGACTGACCGTCAGTTATGGCGGGAAAGAAGAAGCACACCAATCGTTTGATTGATTCTAGCAGTCCCTACCTGCTTCAGCATGCCCACAACCCGGTGGACTGGTATTCCTGGGGTGAAGAAGCTCTGAACGCAGCGCGAGCCCAGGACAAGCCCATTTTGCTCAGTGTGGGCTATGCAGCCTGCCATTGGTGTCACGTCATGGAGCATCAATCCTTTGAGAATGAAGAAATCGCCCAGTTGATGAACGAAAATTTCATCAATATCAAGGTGGACCGCGAAGAACGGCCCGATCTGGACGCCATCTATATGAACTTTGTGCAGATGGCAACGGGAAGTGGCGGATGGCCACTGACCGTCTTTCTGAGCCCCGATCAGGTCCCTTTCTATGGAGGTACCTATTTTCCTCCCGAGGACTCTTATGGGCGACCCGGATTTAAACGTGTGTTGAGAAGTGTCGCTGAAACTTATCGAACTCGTCGCAGCGAGCTGGAGGAGAACCGGGAGGAAATTGTCCAAAGATTGGGCCAGATGACTCTAGGGAAAGGCCGTGAGCAGCTGGAGAAAGGGCTTCTGGATCAATCTTATACCCAGGTGCTCCATCAATTCGACAGCCAGCACGGCGGGTTTGGAGGCGCTCCCAAATTTCCCAGCACCCTGGTCCTGGGGTTCTTGCTTCGTTACTACCATAGAACGGGCACAGAGAAGGCGCTTGAGATGGTCCGACTCAGTCTTGATGAGATGGCTCGGGGTGGAATCTACGATCAGTTAGGTGGAGGCTTTCATCGATACACTGTGGATGAGCGTTGGCTGGTCCCCCACTTCGAGAAAATGCTGTACGACAACGCTCTGTTGTCCCGACTTTACCTGGAGGCCTATCAAGTCACTGGTGATTCCTATTACCGTGAAATCGTAGAGGAGACGCTCGAATACGTCCAACGCGAGATGATGGATCCCTCTGGGGGGTTTTATTCATCCCAGGATGCTGACAGCGAGGGAGAGGAAGGAAAGTTTTATGTTTGGACTCCCGCCCAGGTGGAAGCGGTCCTGGGCAGGGAAGATGCCTCAATCTTCAACCCATACTTCGATGTGACGGGTTCTGGAAACTTCGAAGGGAAAAGCATTTTGCACCACCGCATGACGTTGGGCGAGTTGAGTCAGTCCCTTGGAAAATCTGGAGAGGAACTTAAAGGGTTTCTGGACCAGGCTCGTCGAAAGCTCCTCGAGGCCCGACAAGAGCGAGTCAAACCGCCACTGGATGACAAGGTACTGACGGCCTGGAATGGGATGATGCTCACCAGTTTTGCCGAGGCGGCGTTTGTTTTAAACGATTCCAAGCTTTTGGAGATCGCTGTGAAAAACGCGGAGTTCTTGGCTTCAGCGATCATGGTGGAGGGACGGTTACTGCGCAGCTGGAGACAGGGAAGGGCACATCTCAACGGATATTTGGAAGACTACGCCCTGGTCATTGAGGGATGGTTGGCGACTTACCAGGTGACCGGGGACATGCGCTGGTTGGACCACGCTTGTCGTCTCATGGAGCGCCAATTCGAGCTCTTTCAGGATGAGGAAGGGAATGATTTTTACTTCACCTCTTCCGATCACGAGACACTCTTGATTCGGCGAAAGGAATACCAGGACAATGCAACGCCCGCCGGCGCCGGCGTCACTTGCCTGAATCTCCTTCGATTGTCCGTTCTGTTGGGGAAGAAGGAGTATCGGGACCTGGCCCAGAGCATGCTGCATCGAGTATCGGGAGGACTCTCCCAGTTTTCCTCAGCTTTTGGATATTGGCTGCAAGCATTGGAGTTTTTCTTGAGTCCGGCTCAGGAAATTGCTGTTTTAGGCAAGGCCTCTGAACGGGAAGCCCTGCTTCAACCGGTGCGGGAAAGATTTCTCCCCAACAAGGTGCTGGCGTTTCTGCAAGAGCCCGATTCAGAGCTGGTCCAAAAGATCCCGCTGTTGGACGGGAAGACCGCCATCGATGATCGAGCCACGGTCTATGTTTGCCGGAACTATGCCTGCCAGGAACCTGTCACTACAGTGGAAGGGCTGGAACGGGTG
>JACZQQ010000107.1 GCA_022545645.1 Acidobacteriota bacterium
CAAGCCCCAAATCCTTGAGTTGATCAAGGAACTGGGACTTGGCGATGAGGTCATGGGATCCAATGACCAACTGCGTCAAACCTTTGTCCTTCAGGACTCCAGGCTCCAACCCCTTCCCCAGGGTATGGAGTTTCTCTCCCCTGTTCGTGTTCGGCCTTTTTGGTCCTCCAGCCTGATCAGTACCCAAGGCAAGCTTCGAGCCTTCCTGGAACCCCTGGTCAGACCCAGTAGCGGAGACATGAGCGTAGACGCTTTTCTCACCCGTCGTCTGGGACGCGAGCTGACAGAAAAGGTGGCCGAGCCGCTCGTTTCAGCCATTTACGGAGGGGACATCCGCGAGTTGAGTACAGCCAGTGCTCTTCCCCGCGTCTACCAGATCGAACAAAAGTTTGGGAGCCTGTGGAGAGGCATGCGCAGGACTTCAAGACAGCGTTCTTCCTCCTCCCAACCTGCTTTTCTCACCCTGCGACCCGGGATGTCCTCTCTCATCAACGGGTTGACCGAGCAACTCTCTGAGATTTCGATTCACCGAAACGTGGTGGACATCCAGGTCCAGTGGGACTCCTCCTGCTACCGCGTCAAGAGCCCCTCATTCGAAGATACTTTCGACTCGCTCGTGCTGTCGACGCCGGCATCGCCAGCTGCTGAAATCGTGGAACCGGTGAGTCCTGAAACAGCCCGGGTTTTGAGGCAGATTCCCTATTTCTCGACGGTCATCGTTTATTTGGCCTACAAACGAGAAGAATTCTCACACCCTTTAAACGGGCACGGCTTCGTCGTGCCCCGAAAAGAAGCCACCGTTCTCGATGCCTGCACCTGGGTCAGCAGTAAGTTCGCAGGCCGTTGCCCAGCCGACACCGTGCTGCTTCGATGTTCCATCCAGGATGGCCGGCACCAACGAGCCGAGATTTCGGATCAAGAAGCTGTCCAGAAGGTTCACAACGAGCTGCAGCGAATTTTGGGGATTACCTGCCAGCCCGTCTTTACTCGGGTCCTGCACGCTCGAAAAGCCTTACCGCAACTCACCCTCGGTCATGCCCAGAGAATGGATCAAATCAGTCGAGCCCTGAAAGGGCATCCCGGGCTCTTTTTGACGGGAGCTTATTTCGGGGGTGTGGGCATGCCCGATTGCATCGAAACAGCACGCCGCACGGCCCGGCAAGCCGTTGACTTCGTGAAGTCCCCCTAGCCCGAATGCTGCATGGTCCGGGCTAGGTCTTTGCCCCTCTCCTTCTCCCATTCTTTTCGGCCAAGCGGCCTCTACCTCTGGACCTACTAAAACTGTCAACAAACTTGAAGAAGACGCCAATCTCGTTCTACAATGGTCACAAATGCATAGAGTTAGCATTCTTGCCCTCACCGTTTTTATGACATTCAGCCTGATGGGTATCGGCCTTTCAGTGTGTCGCAGCTTTATGGACCCTGATTGTATGGCTCGAATGTCTGGAACTTCTCAGGACATGGATCATTGCAAGAAGATGTGCCAGTTGGGCCAAGACGAATCACCCTTTGTTCTTGAAAAGGCACAGCCGAAAGTCTCTTCCGATATTACTTCCGTTTTAGTCCTGCCTTTAGTGCCACCAATCAGTACTCATCTTCATTGGATTCATAAGACTTCGCGATTCGAAGTTCCCAACATACTTCCTAGAGGAGAAGTGTATCTCCTCAACGGCTCTTTTCTGATTTAGTCTCCTGCCTGTTTTTGATTCCCTTCCCGTCTCAGGGAAGCTGTTCTCCAAATTGTTTGAACTGATTTGAGGGCTGCTCAGTGGTGAGTGGGCTTAGTTTCACCTCCCTTGAGCCAGTTCAATCGTGAGAAAGGTTTAGTGCAGGAATATGAACAAGAAGTTATCGGTCAGTTTAATCCTGGTCAGTATCGTCCTGGCGAGTGCTCTGATCTTCTTCTGGAACCAGGCACCCGCCTCGTGGTTACAGGAAACAGTTACGGGTGAACATCAGCTTGTTCCCGTCACCGGCGAAGACGGGGAGATTGAGTACTGGACGTGTACCATGCACCCTTCGGTGAGGATGAAGGAGCCGGGAACGTGTCCCATCTGTGCTATGGACCTGGTACCTGTTCTAAAGAGGTCGCCCTCAGCTTTGGCCAATGGGTCCACGAACTCCGCCCAGCAGCTAGCAGGGGATAAATCCACTTTCACGGTCGATCCCCGCCGGCAGCAGCTGATCAATGTTCAGACCACTGAGGTCGAAGTTCACTCTCTGGAGAAAGTCATTCGGACGGTGGCAACGCTGGAGCTGGACGAGACCAGGATCGAATACGTTCACCCCAAGATTCAAGGTTGGATCGACAAGGTATTCGTGGACTTCACACTTCAGCACGTGAATGAGGGGGATCCTCTTTTTTCGATTTACAGCCCGGAATTGGTTTCGACTCAAGAGGAATATTTACTGGCTTTAAAGACTGCTGAGAACCTGGCAGACAGTCCTTTTGAACACGTCTCCAGTGGAGCTCGATCATTGTTTGAGGCAACTCGCCGCAGACTGGAACTCTTCGACATCACTGACGAGCAAATAGAACAACTCGAGAAGAGCGGGCAAGTGCAGAAACACTTGATTGTCTATTCCCCTGCTAGCGGCTATGTCGTGGAGAAGAACGCCTTTCCCAATATGTATGTCACTCCCGAAACCAAGATCTATACCATTGCCGACCACACGAGAATCTGGGCCTACGTTGAGATTTACGAAAATGAGATTTCTTACGTCCGCGAAGGTCAGAGGGTCGCGATGAGCACTACTGCTTATCCAGGAGAAGTTTTCCGCGGAGATATCACTTATGTGTATCCACACCTCAATGAAGAAACACGCACCATGCGGGTGCGTCTGGAGTTTCCCAATCCCGAGTTGAAGCTAAAACCGGGAATGTATTCCAACATCGAAATCCAGGTGCCTCTTGGAGCAACTCTGGCCGTTCCGGAAAGTGCTGTCTTGAGAACCGGCAAGCGAGACCTGGTCTTTGTGGACCTGGGGTCAGGAACAATGCAGTTGCGGCAGGTACAGGTCGGCGCCAAGGCGGGCGGCTACTACGAGATTCTGAAGGGCCTACAGACGGGCGAACGGGTTGTCTCGGCAGCCAACTTTCTGATTGATGCGGAAAGTAAGGTACAGGGAGTGGAGGCAAGCTGGGAGACGCCGAAACCACGCTGAGTGTGGGTTGAAACCAATGATCGAAACAATCATTCGATTCAGCGCAAAAAATCGGTTCCTGGTCTTTCTGATCATGACATTTGCCACAGCCTGGGGGCTGTGGGCCATCTCCAACATCACGCTGGACGCGATCCCGGATCTTTCCGATGTCCAGGTGATTGTGTTTACAGAATGGCCGGGGCGAAGTCCTGACCTGGTGGAGGACCAAATCACCTATCCGATCGTGGCGGCCATGCTCTCCGCTCCCAACGTCCAGCTCGTCCGTGGCATCTCCCAGTTCGGTTATTCCTACGTCTACATCATCTTTGAAGATGGAACCGAAATGTACTGGGCCAGAAGCCGAATTCTGGAGTATCTGCAAAAGATCACCGGACAATTACCCGAAGGAACCAATCCCATACTGGGCCCCGATGCTACCGGAGTGGGATGGGTCTTTGAATACGCACTGGTTGACGAAACCGGGCGCTACAACCTGGCTCAACTTCGCTCCTTTCAGGATTGGTATCTGCGTTACTGGTTGGAGTCGGTACCTGGTGTAGCCGAAGTGGCCAGTGTGGGAGGCTTCGTCAAGCAATATCAGGTGGAACTCGATCCCAACAAGCTCCTGGCCTACAACATCCCATTAGGGAAAGTCATCGATGCCATCCGTGACAGTAACAACGATGTCGGAGGTCGCGTGATTGAAGTCGCAAGCACCGAGTACATGGTGCGGGGACGCGGTTACATCCAATCACTCCAAGATATCGAGTCCATTCCCGTGATGACCGATGGAAAGGGCACTCCGGTTTACGTCCGAGATCTGGGAACGGTTCAATTCGGACCGGATATGCGCCGGGGCGTTGCAGAACTGGATGGTAAAGGGGAAGTGGTCGGCGCCATTGTGGTAATGCGCTATGGGGAAAACGCCCTGACCGTCATCGATCGAGTTAAAACCAGGTTGCAGGAAGTGGAAGGCTCCCTGCCCGAGGGCGTCAAACTGGTCGTTACCTACGATCGTTCCGAGCTGATCTTGAGAGCCGTTGAAACGTTACAGGAAAAGCTGACCGAGGAAATGATTGTCGTCAGTGTCGTCATTATTGTCTTCTTGCTTCATTTGCGCAGCTCCTTCATTCCCATCCTGGCTTTACCCCTGGCCATCATCATGGCGTTTATCCCCATGTATTACATGAAGGTCACCGCCAATATCATGTCTCTGGGAGGAATCGCTATCGCCATCGGAGCTATGGTGGATGCTTCCATTGTCCTGATCGAAAACGCCCACAAAAAGCTGGACGAATGGAAATCTCAGGGAAGATCTGGGAACAGAAGCGACGTTCTGATCCAGTCATTTTGCGAAGTGGGACCTTCCATCTTTGTCTCCCTGCTCGTGATCACGGTTTCCTTTCTCCCGGTGTTCACTCTACAAGCCCAGGAAGGCCGACTCTTCAAACCGCTGGCCTATACCAAAACTTTCTCCATGTTCTTTGCGGCTCTGCTGGCCATCACCCTGGTGCCCGCTCTGGGAGCCTTGCTGATCAAGGGAAAAATCCGCCCCGAAGAAAAGCATCCGATCAGCCGGATCCTCCACGCGATTTATACCCCGATACTGACTTTCATTCTGCGCTTTCCGAAGAGCTTCATGTTTGTGAGCTTCTTGCTCGTACTGTCCACGGTCCCGGCATTCATGCAGCTCGGATCGGAGTTTATGCCTCCTTTAAATGAAGGGTCCTTGCTTTTTATGCCCACTGCGGTCCCCGGAATGCCGATCACCGAAGCCACCAGGATCCTTCAGACACAGGACAAACTTCTGCGCCAATTCCCCGAAGTGGAGAGGGTGTTTGGAAAGATCGGAAGAGCCGATACATCCACCGATCCAGCTCCTTTGAGCATGGTTGAAACCGTGGTGCTTTTGAAGCCTCAGGAAGACTGGGAACGGGTGCATGAAGAACGCTGGTACTCCAGTTGGATGCCAGACCGGGTCCAACCCATATTCAGAACCATTTGGCCCGAGGAGCGCCCCAAGTCGTGGGAGGAGTTGGTTCAGGAGATGGATGCCCAATTGAAATTTCCAGGGATGGCCAACATTTGGTGGATGCCCGTTCAAACTCGGACCGAGATGCTGTCCACCGGCATGCGCAGTAATCTCGGAGTCAAGGTCTTCGGCCCCGATCTGGAGAAGATCGAGGAGATTGCCGTTCAGATTGAGAATGTCCTCCAAGACGTACCCGGTACGCGCAGTGCTTTCGCAGAACGAGTGATGGGAGGCTACTATTTTGATTTCAAGATTAACCGGGAGGAAGCAGCCCGTTATGGTCTGACCGTCGGAGATGTGCAGGAGATTATAGAGACGGCTATCGGGGGCAAGAACATTGGCTATACCATCGAAGGCAGAGAGCGCTACCCCATCAACGTACGCTATCCACGGGAGCTTCGCAACGATATAGAGGGGCTGGGGAGAGTACTGATTCCCACCCCCTCCGGTGCCCAAATCCCCATTTCGCTGCTGGCTGATATGGAATATACGCAGGGACCACCGATGATTCGGAGCGAAGATGGCCAGTTGGTGGGATACGTGTTTGTCGATGTCACCCACGAGGACTACGAGGGCTACGTCGAGCAAGCTCAACAAATCGTTGCAAACCAGGTCGAAATACCGCCTGGTTATCGTCTCGAATGGTCGGGACAGTACAAGTATTTGCTGCGCATGAAGCAGCGGCTGACCTACATTATTCCCATTACACTCTTCATCATCTTCGTCCTGCTCTACCTGAACTTTGGGTCCTGGAAGGAACCCCTCATCGTGTTCCTGGCGGTTCCCTTTTCGCTCATTGGATCGTTCTGGTTCCTGTACTTCTTGGATTACAACCTGAGTATCGCGGTGTGGGTGGGGATTATTGCTCTGGCGGGCCTGGAGGCCGAGATGGGAGTGGTCTTGCTGCTCTACCTGCAACTCGCCCACCAGAAGTGGAAGAAAGAGGGAAGAATGCGACATGTGGCGGATCTCAAGGAGGCTATTCACTACGGCGCAGTCCAGCGACTGCGTCCCAAGCTCATGACCGTACTGACAACCTTTATGGGCCTGCTTCCCATCATGTGGGCATCGACCTACGAAACAGGGGCCGACGTGATGAAACGCATGGCCGCTCCCATGGTGGGGGGACTGGCGACTTCTTTTATTCTGGGGCTCACCATTTATCCGGCGGTCTTCTTTGTCTGGAAACGTTACGAGATGGAAGGACTGTCCGCTACCCTGCGCGACTTGATTCCCTTCAGAAATCGGCCCAAACGCCCCAATTAGAGTTCGCTTACAGTGAGGTTTGTATTATGAACAAAAGAACCTGTCGGAAAGCTCATCTATGGGTATTGATTCTCACGGGAAGCTTCTTTGGGACATCTTTGGCTTTGGGCGCTCAAGATTTGCCTCCCGCAGAGCAGCCCGAACAATCGTTCGAATTTCTCAACAACCTGGTCGAAGAAGCCTTACGCTCTAACCCTTTCATCCAGGCAGCTCAAAAAAAGTGGGCAGCCTCTACCAAGAGGCCCTCGCAGGTCGCCTCACTTCCCAACCCGGAGTTCAGTTTCGGTTCGATGAGTTCGGGAAATCTCTTGCCTTACTCGACGATTGGCAGCGGCCCTCTTTCCTGGGCTTCCTTCATGTTCAAGCAGAAGATTCCCTGGCCCGGTAAGTTGAGTCTCAAGGGGGATATCGCGGAAACCGAGGCAGCTCAAAAGGCGCAAGTCTACCAAGCGGCGACTTTTCAAATCATTCGTCAATTGAAGACAGCTTATTTTGAGTTGACTTACTTCGACCAGGCGACAAGCATCCTGAATCGATATCGAGATCTTTTGCAAAGGCTTTCCCGGATCGCCGAAGCGAAGTACACCGTGGGAGAGGGTCTTCAGGCTGATGTGCTCAGGTCTCAAGTGGAAATTTCACTGATCGTGGAACGGCTTGAATTGTTGGGTCGGCAACGGGAACGTGCCCAAGCTCGAATCAACACTCTACTCAATCGATCTCCGGACGTTGTTCTTCCCCAGCTGGTACCGGTTGAAGACACTTCCGTGGAGTTGCCTTTTTCTTTGGAAAGGCTCTATCTCACAGCGAGAGAACAGAATCCTGAAATCGAGGCGGAAAGATTAGAGATTCAGAAAGCTTCCCTGCAACTCGATCTGTCCAAGAAGAAGTTTTTTCCCGATTTGAACATTTCAACAACCTATATGCTGCGCGGTGGTCCCTTTGACAATATGTATGAATATCGTTTGGGTCTGGAGATACCCCTCTATTTCTGGAGAAAGGAACGCTTTGGGGTAGAGGAAAATGTAGAAGAGATCGAGAGATCAAAGCATAGCTACCAGAGTAAGCTTCAGCAGGTCACCTTCAACATCAAGGACGCTTATATTGGAGCTCGCACCGCACAGAGCCTGATACGACTGTATCGACAGGGAATCATTCCTCAAGCTACTGCATCCCTGGATTCGGCACTATCGGCCTATGAGGTGGGCAACATCGACTTTCTCAACTTGATCGACAACGCGCTCACTGTACTGAACTATGAACTTCGATACCACGAAGAAACCAGCGATTATTTTCAGAACCTGGTCCGACTGGAGGAGCTGTTGGGCTTCGTTTTTGTGAAATAAGAGCAAATGACCTCAGCTTGGAGAACAAGTGAATGAAAACCTTCCTTCTTTCAGTTCTGGCTATCCCTCTTTCGTTTTGCTGGTCCGTGATGGCCAGCGACAATACTGTTTTCCAGTTTTCCGTCAAGCACGACCACTTCTTCCGAACAGGCTCTGGAACCTTGACCATTGACCAGGAAGGCATTGCCTACAACGCAGAGAAGGACAATAAGCACAGTGCTCGCTGGTCTTTCGCTGATATCCAGGAAGTGAAGATCGAGTCGCCGCAGAAAATCTACCTACGCACTTATGAAGATGTTTGGTGGAAGCTTAACCGTGATCGGACATTTGAATTTGAGTTGGTCGAAGGAGAGATTAAACCCGAAGTGGTGGACTTCCTGCGTGAGAGGCTTCCAGTTCGACTGGTGTCTGCGGTTTTTACTCCTCCTGATAATGCGGCTTACAGGGTTCCGGCCAAGCACAGGCATGCCCTCGGCGGAGGGTGTGAAGGTCAATTGGTATTCACAGAAAGGGGTATCTACTACAACACCTCTGATTCCGACCACAGTCGTTTCTGGCCCATACAAGACATTGAGAGCCTGGGTCGGATGTCTGGATCCAATATCCGCATTACTGCATGGGAGCACTCCCACTCAGGCAGTGTCAGGAACTTCCAGTTCCAGCTCAAGCGACCCATGGATGGCGAGACCTACAAACGGTTGTGGCGGAAAATTTACGAACCGGAATCCTGGCTAACGCAACCTTCGATTGGTGGTGAGCTGATCCAATCGCCGGACTAAAAGTGGTTTCCCTAGACGCCTTCCGCGACGACCCTCGCTCCCAAGACCTGCGGCGCCAACAAGGATCGAGAGGTGACTCTCGTGAGGCTTCGACTCCCCCCTCCGGGACAGAGATTAGGGACAAGCCCCGGAGGGCCTGTTCCTAAGCTCTGTCCCCTTTTTCACTGCCTCTTG
>JACZQQ010000313.1 GCA_022545645.1 Acidobacteriota bacterium
TCACTTCCTTGCTGGGATTCATCCGCTCTCTGTGGAGCCGAACCATCGAATGGCGAGGGGTAAGGTATCGGATGGTCTCTCCCACAAAAACAGAGGTGTTGGAGGGAGCTGACAACTGACAACTGACAGCTGACATCTGATCTGGAACTGCAATTAATCCGGTCAACTGTCAGCTGTCAGTTGTCAGTTGTCAGCTCCCACATCTTCTCCTGCGGGGGCGTCGTCACTTCCGGTCCATCCTGGGAGAAAAACACATTAATCTCACTGCGGACCCCAAATTCCCCCTCCAGATAGATTCCGGGCTCGAGGGTACAGGCGATACCGGGAATGACGAGACGGGTGTCATGGGTCTCCAGGTTGTCAAAGTGGACGCCATTCCCGTGAACCTCCTGGCCCAGGTTGTGACCGGTCCGATGGACGAAGAATTCTTCGTAGCCGGCCTGCCGGATACTGTCTCGAACCACGTCATCCACCTCCCAACCCTGGGGAAGGTTGTTTCCCTCAAAACGCTCGCGCAAAAAGTCCACTCCCTGATCACGAGCCTGGCGCACGACTTGAAAAACTTCGCTGTGCCGTTCGGGCACCTGTTCACTCATAAAGCCTGTCCAGGTGATATCGGCATACACACTGTTCTCTTTTTTCGATTTGGCCCATAAGTCGATGAGCAGGAAATCATCAGAACGGATCTTTGAGTATCCCGCTTCGGTGGGCTGATAGTGGGGGTTGGCACTGTTTTCATTCACCGCCACAATAGGAGGATGCGCGGTGAGTAAATCTTCTTTCTCGAAGCGGTCCAGAATGAAGCGTTGAATGCTCAACTCGTCGGTCTCGCCCTGAGAAGAGATTTCAGTCGCAGCCTGCTCGAATGCGGCCTGGACAATAGAGGTCAGGGCAAGAGCTGTAGCACGGTGCTGCTCCACCTGGTGGGGGCTCCAGACCGCCTCGAATCGCTGGATGAGATCTCCCGAGGAAACGACTTGGGTGCCGCAGCCACGAACCAGGTCGATGGTGCCCCCATCCACAAGCGAGATGTAGGGTATGGAGTTGTTCTCGGAATATTGCATGGCCACCGCTGAAACACCCTCCAGGAGCCTATTGACTTTTTTCTGCAGTTGCTCCCATTCCAGGTAGATTTCCGTATTGCCGGGAAGGTGATCCAAAATGGACGATTCGATCCTGTGGACCAGTTTGCTGGGTTCACCCTCTTCGGGAATGAGATAAAACCAGCGTCGAGTGGCCAACAGGTGAGGCTCGAACCGGAGGATGCGAGTAGCGATGGGATCGAGATTCTGAAAGCCGTACAAGAGCCAGGCGGGAAGGTCGAAATCCCTGAGTGCCTGCTGAATTCTGCCGATGAAGTCATCCATTCAGGACACCTGTTGGTAACTCTCCCGGATCTTCCCTCGGACGGTTTCCGCTAGAGCTTGCGGATCCAGGTCCTTGTACTCCTCAAACTCAATAGGAGAATGGATGATCATCTGCATGGTCCCCGGACAGAGCAGTACCGAACCCCTCACCAATCTACGATGGGCTCCGATAAAGGTCACGGGAACGATGGGGGCATTTGCGTACCGTGCCAACAGCAGGCTGCCTCGCTTGAAGGGAGCCACCTCCTCACCCCCGGTCCGCCCTCCTTCCGGGTAGATGACATAGGACATGCCCGTCTGGATTCTCTCTGCAGCCGTGCGAAAAACCCGTAAGGTCTCTCTGGGGTTGTCACGGCTGACGGGGATATTGCCCGAGCGGCGTAGATGCCAGCCCAAAAAGGGCAACTGAAACAAAGAGGCCTTGGCCACGAAACCAAACTGAAAGGGCAGATGGACCAGGAAGGCCCAGTGGTCAAACATGCTGAGGTGATTGGCCGCAAAGAGGTATCCTCGGTTACGATCCAACCCCTCCAGGCCCCGAGTCTCGACCTTCACTCGGGACACAAAGAAGATGAAGCGACTCCAGGTTCGGGCACACCAGTGCTGTCGGCTTCCTGTCCCATCCACCACGGAAAGGCCCACACTCATGGTGGCCATCACGGCGGTCCACAGCAGAATCAGGGGAACCCGCCATAGGGCATTGATCTTCACCAGGGGAGACACTTTGGGCACGTCATTATGCTAAAGCAGCCCCGGGAAGAGGGTCAAGGGGCCGGCCGGCCCTTCGGCCGGCCTTTCGTGCTTTCGTGCCTTCGTGCTTTCGTGCCTTCGTGCTTTCGTGCTTTCGTGCAGTCGTGCCGGTCGTGCTTTCGTGCAGTCGTGCTTTCGTGCCTTCGTAGGAGCGAGCCGGTGGTTCTGACCGGACCCTTCCGGAGCCCCGCAGGGGCGGCATGACATAGCCGGGGGCTTTAGCCCCTGGAAAACAGCACCTCAGCACTATGTCACGAAAGCACGAAAGCACGAAGTGACGAAAGCACGAAGTCACGAAAGCACGAAGATGCTAACATACCCCCCGTGGCAGCCAAACTTTACCTCGTAGACGGTATGTCCCTCATTTACCGTGCCTACCATGCCATTTCGGGG
>JACZQQ010000108.1 GCA_022545645.1 Acidobacteriota bacterium
CGTTCCACAGGATACAGTTCACGAGCGATCTCCTTCCTTCGGATTTAATCGGGTCATCCATTTTTAACCAGGTGGACCATCAGTTTGAGTTTCGCAAGGGACCGCTGTTTGCCAATGTGGTTTTAGCTGACGAAATCAATCGGACGACTCCGAAAACTCAGAGTGCTCTTTTGGAGGCGATGAGTGAAGGGAAGGTCACCATTGATAACGAGACTTACGAGCTTCCCCGGCCTTTCGTGGTGATTGCCACCCAGAATCCCATCGAACACCATGGCACCTACCCCTTGCCGGAGTCGCAGCTTGATCGCTTTCTGATGCGCCTTCAAATGGGTTATCCCAGTCAGGCCGACGAGAAGGAGATTATTCGCTCTCACATCAACTACGAAACGGCCGACCAGCTCACCCCGGTGATATCGGCCCAGGAAGTCCAGGAAGCCCAGAAGCTGATCGAGAAGGTGGAGGTGGAAGATAGCCTTTTGGACTACCTCATGACTCTGGTGGAGGCTACTCGCAAGAGCGAATTCCTCACCCTGGGAGTCAGCCCTCGGGGCGCCATGGCACTGTACCAGGCCGCCCAGGCGAGAGCCTTTTCCCGAGAGCGCTATTACTGCATACCCGATGACTTCAAGCGACTGGCCGTACCTGTCTTTTCACACCGCGTAATCGTCAGTGCCAAGTATTCTTCTCCCCTCCAAAGCCGTGAAGAATCGGACGCCATCATCCAGGGATTGATCGATGAAGTGGAGATTCCGCTTTAGGCGCATGCCCGCCTGGGTGCAGATCAAGGGCATTAAAGAGTTCTTCTGGCCTTCTGCTTTTCTGATTTCTGCCTTTATTCTGGCGGTTTTGAGTTCCATGGCCCGGCGCAGCGGGCAATACTACGCCGCGGGTGCTCTGGCCGTTATTTCCCTGATTTTTGCCTTTGTTGTCTGTGTCACGCTTCTCCCCAGACTGGTCGCTCGCCTCAAGCTGGACTTCTTGAACAACCTACGCTTTTTCCGGTTTACTCACCGGGGAGCCTTTTTCATTCTGATTGTTCTCATGATCTCCTTTGCAACATTCAATACCGGTAACAACTTGCTGGTTCTGATTCTTTCATTTTTGTTGGCTTCTCTGGTGGCCTCCGGGATTGTGGCCAAACTGGTCCTTTTTGGACTCAAAATCAGTCTCAGTATTCCAATCGGCATCCATGCCAAAAGGAAAGCCATCTTCTTGATCACCCTGCACAATTTGAAAAAGGTATTTCCTTCTTTCGCTCTGAGACTCAAAGGAGAAAAACAGGGAGGTGGAGACGTGGAGGGTACCGATTTCTTTGTGCAAGAGAAGATCTTCCCCTATGTTCGAGCAGGCGAGAAGCTGAGGTTGCGGCTGCACTGTGTATTCCGGCGCAGAGGAATTTATCCTTTGCAAGGCTTTGATATCAGGACAACTTTTCCGTTCGGACTGTTCTGGCGAGGCAAACAATTGGATGCTTGTGGAGACATCGTTGTTTATCCTGAGCTGTGCGATTTGAATCCTCTTTTTCTCCAACATCCTTATGTCCAAGGAGTGGAGCACGCAAATCGCAGGGGTTGGGGCAGTGAACTCTACAATGTTCGCCCCTACCAACGGGATGACGATGCCCGCTTTGTACACTGGAAGGCTACCGCTAAACTGGCGCGTTTGATGGTGAAGGACTTTGCTCGAGAGAAGGAGCAGGTTCCTTTCAATGTGTTCTTTTCGACCTATTTGCCGGATCGCTCACCCTCCAATCTGGAGCAATTCGAAAAGGCGGTCTCCTATATCGCTTCTCTCGGCGATTACTATCGAGGGAAGGGGCAAAAATTTAAATTCAGTTCAGGCGAGTTTGAAGTTGCCGTCAATGGAAGAACGGAGGAAATTGAGGCGTTCATGAAATACCTGGCCCAAGTGCAGCCTGCCGAGCGTCCACATTTCGACTCCAGGGAGGCGACTGCGCCCTGCATCGTGTTTTGGGCCGGGGATGCGGCGCAACTGGGAGATATTCCTTATGTGGATTATTTGCAGTTGTAGACAAGGAGCTTGAGAGGGACAGTAAAAGAGAAGCATGGGTTTTGAAAAGGCTTTCAAACTATCGAGCTACCTTCTGTTGCTTTCGGGTTTTGTCGCCCTGTTTGCAAGTGAAGCCCTTGGTAGTGTGGTGACGGCACTCTATATTCTGGTAGTGGTGGCGAGTTGGAGGGCTCGAATTCTCAACATTCCCAATTGGGTTCAAGGGATCCTCTTTTTTGTTTTCATCGCCTTCTTTGTGTTTGACGCCTTGAACCTATCCGACTTTGTCAGTGCTACGGTCCATCTGTTGGTCTTGGTCAGTCTCGTGAAACTCTTCACTCTACAGACGGAAAGGGATTACTTGATCCTCTATTCGGTCTCCTTTGGGTTCCTGCTGTTTGCGTCCGCCTACACCATCTCCATTTCCTTTCTCGCCGTACTGGTGCTGTACATATTTTCCTCAATCCTGACCTTTATCCTTTTCGAGAGCAAGAAGGCCTACGAAGCCAATCGATCCGCTCATTTTTCACTGAAAGGCTATGCCCATGTGGCTTTGGGAATCACCGTGCTCATTATCCTGATTTCCATACCCATTTTCGTGGTGATTCCTCGCGTTTCGCTTGGATTTTTCCAACTGGATAGGCCTGTGGATGTCCATGTAAGCGGTTTCTCAGACAAGGTTAACCTGGGTGATATTGGACAGATCCTGGTCAACTCGGAAGTGGTGATGCGAGCGAAGCTCGACACTGCTCTGGAAAATATATCCCCGAAGCTGAAGTGGCGGGGTATTGCTCTGGACTACTACGATACCAGGAGCTGGTCTAATACGAGAGTGGGTTTTCATCGAATTTATCGAGATGGCAGATATGGAGGGATCCCTGTTTCCCGGGATCGCCGCAGCAACGAGTTTTTGGTTCGGCAAGATATCCTGCTGGAGCCCTTCAGCAATGTGATCTTTGGAGCGCCTCAGATGGTTTTACTGACCGGAGACGTCGTTTCGGGAAATTTCCTCTTTGCCGACGGCAATGACTCGATTGGTATTTATCGGCAGGGACAAGGGGCTCTCAGATATGTGGTCTACTCAGACCTGATCACGCGGGAAGAGCAATTGGCTCATCCTTCGGAAGTTGCTGCCATCCCGGAGGTTGCACTTCAGCGTTATTTACAGCTTCCCGACCTGGATCCTCAAATTTACAGGCTGGCGGAAGAAATGACGGAGAAGCAAGACAGCCGTCTCGATAAGGCACTGGCCATCGAATATTTTCTGAAGGGAAACTACGGGTATTCGCTGGATAACCTGTCAGCAAAGGCTGAAGATCCTCTTTATGATTTCCTGATGGAGACCAAATCCGGACATTGTGAATACTTCGCCACTGCGCAAGCGGTATTGATGCGCACCCTCGGCATTCCCACGCGCGTCGTCAATGGGTTTCGCCTGGGAGAATACAATGAGTTCAGCAACTACTTCATTGTTCGACAATCGGATGCACACAGTTGGGTGGAGGGTTACTTTCCCGATCTGGGATGGGTGGAGTTTGATTCCACTCCCTCGATCGATTTTGTCCAGCCCAGGCTCTCCTTTTCCCGATCGTTTAACCAGTTTCTCGATGCGATGGATATGTTTTGGACGGAAATCATCACCTTCGATCGAGTGAGCCAGATCGGGTTTTTTCGCTCAGTCCGTTTCAATTTTCGTGACACTTGGACAAGAATCTCTGACCTTTCCATGGAACTCACGGAGTTCTCCGATCTGGAATGGCTGATTCGTTTCAAGGCCTGGGATGTTTCGAAGGTCCTTTATTTGGTCCTGGGCTCGCTGATCATCGCCATTGTTTGGGCCTTTCGTCGATACCGCAGATATTTCCGGATTGTTTACAAACAGTGGTTTTTCAAGCAGGAAAGCTCAAGGATCGCCCCGGAGTATTATCTGGAGATGCTGGATCTTCTGAATCGCAAGGGATTTGAGAAACAAGCAGCCGAGACACCTCATGAGTTCGTGAAGAGAATCCAACTGGAGTTTGACCCACCTGAGCCGGCTTTCATCACACAACTTTACTACCGCAATCGTTTCGGGAATATCCCCCTGAGAACCTCGGATCTGTCACAGGTATACGGCTGGTTGAAGGAACTGCGACGTTAGAAACCTCACCTGATTACTCGGACAGGCTCGAAACTCCCTGATATAATGGCCCCCTCATGAAAATCGGATTTGTGAGTCTGGGCTGTCCCAAGAACCTCGTCGATAGCGAGGTCATGCTGGGACTCCTGGCTCAAAGCGGAAACGAAATCACCACATCCCAGGAGGATGCCGAAGTGATTGTGGTGAATACCTGTGGCTTCATCGAGAGTGCGAAGCAGGAGTCCATCGACACCATCCTGGAAATGGCGCAGCAGAAAATCAAGGGGAATTGCCGCAAACTTATTGTGGCCGGCTGTCTGGTGGAGAGATATCGAAAAGAGCTCATGGAGCAAATTCCTGAGATCGATGCCGTTATTGGAACCAATGAAATCCCGGATATCCTTAAGGTCTGTGGTGAAGCTCCTCAAATCGGCAGCGTTCCTCAATACCAATCCCGAGAGCTGTACCTTTACTCCGATTTCGATCCTCGAGTGCTGACCACTCCAGGTTACAGTGCCTACGTTAAAATTGCTGAAGGCTGTGATCACCCCTGTAGCTTTTGCGTGATTCCGCAGATGCGCGGCCCCTTCCGCAGTCGCCCCATGGACTCCATTCTGAGAGAAGCGAGCAGCCTGGCAAAGCAGGGGATCAAGGAGCTGAATCTCATCGGGCAGGACACCACCATGTACGGTTGGGATCTGGAAAATCGCCGTGGTCTGGCCGACCTGATCCGGGGACTCGGTGAGGTTGAAGGGATCGAGTGGGTCCGTGTGCTCTATGTTTATCCCAACAACGTTTATGATGAGCTACTGGAAGCGATTGCCCAGACTCCTTCCGCCTGTAAATATATCGACATTCCTCTTCAACATGCCTCACGGAGAGTTCTCAAGAGCATGAAAAGGGGCGGAAATCGAAGCTCCCTCTCCAGGTTGATCGAGCGAATCCGGAGCGGCATTCCCGAAGTCGCCATTCGCACCACGATGATCGTTGGGTTTCCGGGCGAGAAGGAAGAGGATGTGGATGAATTGATGGGGTTTGTCGAAGAGATGCGATTCGATCGGCTGGGTGTCTTTACCTATTCTGACGAAGAGGATTGTGCTGCCTATCCACTCGATGAGAAAGTTCCTGAGGATGTCAAAAAGGATCGTCAGAAGCGGTTGATGGAATTACAGGCAGGAATCTCAAGAGAGAAGAATCGCCAAATGATCGGAAAGTGTTTGCCTGTCTTGGTGGAGGGATTGTCCAAAGAGAGCGACTTGCTGTGGGAAGGCCGACTTTCGACTCAGGCTCCTGATATTGATGGGGTTGTCTACTTGAACGACGGGGTCAGCGAGCAGACCCGGCCCGGCGACATCGTTCCCGTTAGAATCACCGAGGCTCACGAATACGATCTTGTCGGAATGATTTCCTCGGTGTGATGAGCATGAAGCGGCGAAAACCGCGCTGTCCTACCTGTGGTCAGAAGATCTCGCCAGATAGCCCTTTCATACCCTTTTGCAGCCCCCGCTGCCGTCTTCTCGATTTGGGAAAATGGCTTGACGGAGACTATAGCATCCCGGGCCCTCGGGTCTCTGACACTGAAACTGAGACTGAAGTGGAGGAATGACCTGGATCGTTTCATTCGCGTCTTTGTCACCGGATTGGGTGTGGGTTATCTGCCCCTGGCTCCAGGAACCTGGGCCTCTCTAGCAACGCTATTGCCGGTTCTCAGTGTTCACTGGCTTTTTCCCTTGCATGAAACGATGGTTCTGGGCAGCCTTGTGGCTCTGCTGACTTTCCCCGCTGTGGTCTTTTCAACCCGATTCTCTCGTTCCGAAGGCGATCCTGATCCTTCAAAGATCGTCATCGATGAGATTTTGGGGCAAATGCTCTGCCTTTTGTTTGTTCCTGTCTCCGCAGTCTCTTTAGGGGCCGGATTTTTGCTCTTTCGCTTCTTTGATATTGTGAAGCCCTTTCCGGTCCGCAGTAGTGAGAAATTACCGGGAGGAATGGGAATCGTTTGCGATGACCTGATTGCGGGTCTCTACGCCGGCTTGTGCTTGAAAATCCTAATCTGGCTGGTAGGCTGAGAGCAGACCACGGACAACGGACAACAGAAAACAGACAACAGACAGCTGACAACTGACAACTGACAGCTGACAACAGACAAGAGAGGACTGAGTGCTGACAGATTTGAAGCTGGAAACTTGGAACCTGGAACGCGGGCGAAGCCCGCTATTGGAACCTGGAACGCGCGCGAAGCGCGAGTGATATGAGAGCAGAAATCATTGCCGTGGGCTCCGAGCTTCTGAGCCAGGCTCGACTCGAAACCAATTCTGTATTCATTACCCAGAAGCTCAAGGAGTCCGGGCTTAAGGTCATGCGCAAGTTTGTGGTGGAGGACCGTGAGGAGGAGATCCGAGAAGCTCTGGAGAGTGCCATGAGAGGTTCCGAAGTCGTCATCCTAACCGGCGGCCTGGGCCCCACCCATGATGACATCACCCGGGAGGTTGTTTCCAAAGCGCTGGGACGGGAACTGGCACTGGACACCAAGATTCTTGAAGGATTGAAGAGCCGCTACCAACGAGTCGGTCTCAAGATGACCGACAATAACCTTCGCCAGGCCAGGGTTCCTGAAGGGGCTGAGTCCATGGAAAATCCCAATGGTACGGCCCCGGGGATTTTTTTGAGGGAAGGGAAGACGCTTCTCTTTCTTTTGCCGGGGCCCCCCCGCGAAATGAAGCCCATGATGGGCCAGGTCATGGACTTGATTGGCCGATACAAACAGCTCACCCGACTCTACTACCGTCAACTGAAAGTGGCCTCGGAAACGGAGTCCGGAGTGGATTCCGCAATTGGCTCCATTTACACCTCTTACTCTTCGATTGAAACCACCATCCTCTCTTCTCCCGGCATGATCGAGCTCATGTTTTACTGGATGGGTGAGGCGAACCAGCAACTGGCCGAAGATCAACTGGGAGAATTGGTGACACGTGTCCGTGAGAAGCTGGGTGATTCCATATTCACCGACCGAGAGGAAGATCTGGAACAGGTGGTTGGACGGATGCTCCGTGAGAAAGGGAAGACGGTTGCCACAGCGGAATCCTGTACGGGCGGCCTGCTGGGAAAGATGTTGACCGATGTGCCGGGCAGCTCGGAGTATTATCGGGGCGGAGTGGTTTGTTACAGCAATGACTTAAAGGCGGACCTGGTGGGCGTCAACGAGACCACCCTGGAGCGCTTTGGAGCCGTCAGCGAGCAGGTGGCTGCTCAAATGGCGGTAGGAATTCGTGAGAGTGCCGGCGCTGATGTCGGCTTGTCCGTTACCGGTATCGCAGGTCCGGGAGGCGGAACAGCGGAAAAGCCTATCGGATTGGTCTTTGTCGGTCTATCCAGTGACCAGGTCCGTGTCAAGAAGATGAGCCTTGGGGGGCCCCGTGAGGCCATCCGCATTCGGGCTTCCCGATTCGCCCTGGACTGGCTGAGAAGAAGCCTGCTGTAGGGGGCAGCCGCTGGGCTGACCCGAACACCATATTCAAAATATTGGACCCGAGATTCTATTTATTGAATACCTTCCTCCCCTTAACCACGATATACTGGGGTCGCTCCTGTGAAGACCACTAGGTAGGCTATTGGCATCCCTATTGCTTTCGGTGTGTCGGGTAACACAACACGCGCATGCACGAACTTCCTGTTGGAATACCGACAGCTGCTGTTCATTCTTGAAACGTTCCAGTCGGCTCCACCATCTGAGTGGCTTTGTGTTGGACGAATGATCGAATCTTCTGAGGGAGGACAGTGATGAATAAGACTTACCGTGAAAACCATCGGCCGAGCGGGCTTCGATTTCTGATACTCGCCCTGTTTATCGTGCTCATCGGATCCTCAACGGTCGCTTACGGCCAATTTTCCACCTCTTTTGAGAGCGACGCTCCTAACTTTGGTGACTTTACGTTATTTTCGTCTCCCAACTCGGTGACTTTTACTGGCGGATTTACCCAGACCCAAGGTAACCCTAGCCAATACCATAGCGGAGACAAGTCCTTCATGGTCAATTCTGGCAACACCGCCACCATCACCTTTGAAACACCGGCCGCATCCGTGACCCTCTGGTACAGAGATCAAAGTAACCAGAGTGTCCTCACGGTTTTCGATCAGAACAATCAAGTCATTAGCACGACCAACGGAACCACAACTTTTGTGCAAGTGAACATAGTCCCTGGGTGTGGACAGTCTGTCGGTTCCATAACGCTGCAAAACAATGGCACCGGCATGGCAGTGATCGACGATTTCAGTTTCACGGCAGGCCAGGCCTCATCAGGCGAGACGACTTTGATTGCCAACTTTATGAATGGCAACAACACGGTGAACAACTCGCGGGTCTACCTATGGAATCCTTCAGCCAACGCTGGAGAGGTGTGCGTCCGAGTTTTCACACTTCCGCTGAAAGGGGGTACGGCCCAGGAACTGACCGCCACAGCGCTGAGTCTGGGAAGCCTGGCAGCCGGATCGGCTCTGAACGTCAAGCTGGACGAAGATATCCTGACACCCGCGGGGATCACAGTTCCCTATACCACTGACGACGGCGACCTCACCCTGGAGTTTAC